>CAJVZM010000033.1 GCA_913020475.1 uncultured Flavobacteriaceae bacterium | reverse complement strand
ATTTTTTCCATTGAATGTAAAGATAAAATAAGTGTTGGTTATTTAAATTTTATCCGCCTTAAAATCCCCCTCCATCGGGTGCTTCTCAGATATTTTCCTTGCGGTTTATCAACGATAAATGGTGTCTTATCATTTTTAGCAATTGAATAACCCTTGAGGTAGCTCAAAAATACCTGAGAGCTTTGAGTAACTAGCCCTCGTTTTAGTCCAATAATCAAAGTTAATAAAAAGCCGAATCTCATGCGGTAAGTTGCCTCGCCTTGCAATAAAGATGCCCCTGGACTATAGTTAAATCCTGTTGGCTTAAGGTGTTTTACTTTTAGCGAATCGTCCACTAAAATTTTCCATTGATAATATTGCGCAAGTATTTCATCTAAAGTATCCCAACCAATGGACCTTTTCAGTTTACCAATTTGTAAAAAACAGTCCTTTCTGTAGGCCTTCAAGGCGCCTCTTATGTGGTCATTTCGGTTTAAATTTTCCAATATCCAATCCTTTTCTTTTTTTATATAGCACACCCCTGCCACCATCCCCAAGCAAGGGTTGTTTTCAAAATGTACTTTTAACTTTGACAAATAATCTGGCTCAAAGACTATGTCTGCATCAAACTTGCATAATACATCATAATGGTCGTCAAGGGTTTCATAACCCGCGTAAAATGCATTAATGATTTTAGCTCCAGGAAGATGAGCGCTTGAGGATTTGTTTACTACTTTTTTAATCCAGTTAAAGCGTTTAGTGAAATCGTTTATGATTTGCCCAGTATTATCCGAGGAATTATCATCAACAAGAATTAGCTTTTTAGGCTTAAGCTTTTGATTAACAAGAGATTTTAAGGTTTGAGTTATGTTTTTTCCTTCATTATGCGCAGGTATGACAATATAGAAATTCAATTTTCAAGTTTGTTTTTTTCAGCTAATACAATGTAATAACGGGGGGTGAAATATCTCAAAATTGTTCTAACTCCAAAGCCTAGATTGGGGTTAGTCCATTTTTCACGTACGACAATTTTCCATCCTGTTTTTTCTAAAAGCCAATCTAGCTGCCAATCTTCAAATTCGTGAAAATGACGGTCCCAAAGGTCTTTTTTGCTTCGGTAAGAGGAGGAAAACCATAGCCTCAAGGGGACACTTATAACCAGCTTCTCAGATTTAATACTTTTTAATACTTGATATGGAGAAAGTAAATGTTCCAATATTTCAAAGGCGGTTACTACTTCAGCTTTAGACTTAATTAATGCGGACTGGTCTTCGTCTAAGTTCTCTCCTGCGGTATTTTTCACATTATACCCTTGTTGCTGCATAAGTTCTGACAGCGGATTGTTGACTCCCAAGTCTAAGATGCTTGAACCCTTTGGTATGTGAAGTCTTAGGAAGCTAAGTGTTTTTCTATAACGTTTGGCGTGATGGGGGGTTTCGTACATGGGCTATTTTCTAGTTAGTTGATCCACTATTTTCCTGTCATTGGATAATCTAGGGACCTTATTTTGTCCTCCCAGTTTTCCAATACTTTTCATGTAGGTATAAAAAGCTGATGGAGCAACTTGAGTAATAACTAAATTACGCAGTACTTTTCCACGAATTAGATCTTCGTAATAGATATTTTGCTTTTGCATTTTTTGATCTAATAAAGCCGCAAATTGTTCGATTTTATCAGGTGAATTCTCAAACTCAACAAGCCACTCATGGAAGGGCAATCCTTCTTTAGGGTCAATTTGTGGGGCAACAGTAAACTCCTTAACCTGAATGTTAGTGCCTTTACAGGCCTCTTCCATTGCCGTTTCCACCTCCTTACCAATGACATGTTCGCCAAAAGCAGAGATATAATGTTTGATTCTTCCGGTGACAACTAGTCGATAGGGCGACAAGGATACAAATTTTACCGTATCCCCAATATTGTAACCCCACAACCCAGCAGTAGTTGATAAAATCAAAACATAATTGGTGCCTAACTCAACTTGACCTAAAGTATATCGTTTGGGATTGTTCTCCCCAAAATTGTTGGCTTTGATAAATTCATAAAAAATTCCATTATCGACCAAGAGCAGTAAGCCTTTTTCCTTTGGTTCGTCTTGATAAGCAAAAAAACCTTCAGAGGCAGGAAATAACTCAACTGAGTCTACTTTTCTTCCGATTAATTTTTCAAACATTGGGCGATACGGCTCGTAATTTACTCCCCCGTATACAAATAAAGAGAAGTTTTTAAACTTCTCTCCTACCGGAAGGTCGGATCTTTCAATTAACTTTTCAAAGTACATTTGAACCCAAGACGGAATCCCTGCAATTAGGGTCATATTCTCCAAAAAAGTTTCCTCTACAATTCCGTCGACTTTGGTTTCCCAATCCTCAATACAATTAGTTTCCCATGAAGGCATTCTACTTTTTTGTAGGTATTTCGGAACATAATGAGCCGCAATTCCTGATAAACGTCCGAAGGTAATCCCTTTAATTTTTTCTAAAACAGGGCTTCCTTGAAGAAAAATTTGTTTACCATTGACAAAATCTGCATTCCCCGTTTTATGTATATAATTTAAGAGAGCGTCTCTAGCTGCAATTATATGAGTTGGCATAGAGGCCCTTGTAAGGGGAATATATTTGACTCCAGAGGTAGTTCCACTGGTTTTTGCATAATAAAGTGGCTTTCCTGGCCACAGGACCGAGGCTTTGCCGGCTAACATCTTTTCAATGTATGGTCGTAACCCCTCATAATCTCTCACCGGAACTTTAGCTTGAAAGTCAGTATAATCATTAATTTTATGAAAGTCATGGTCTTTCCCAAAATCAGTATCCGCGGCTTTTTTGATGAGATTTTTGAATGTTTTTTTTTGGTAAACTAGAGGATTATTAATCCACTTCTGATTCTTTTGGTGGATTATCTTTGCAAACAGTTTTGCTGCTAATACCTTAATCATAATCCTTCAGAAAAATCGATGAAATTAGTTGGGTCAACTGGATAACCATCAATCCATAATTCAAAGTGAAGATGATAACCCGTGGAAAGTTCTCCGGTGTCGCCAGCATAACCAATAACTTCGCCTGCTTCTACCAAATCTCCCTGAAATTTCTGGATTGAAGCGTTATGCTTATAAACAGAAAGTAATCCATAATCGTGTTTGATTACGATCACATAACCGGTATCTGCCGTCCAATCAGCAAGAATTACAGCGCCTGGAGCTACTGATTTGATGGGAACATCTTTTGCTAGGGCAATATCAACAGCAAAGTGTTTCATCTCGTTGTTGAAAGGTTGTGAGATAATTCCTGAGGCTGGTGAAAAAAGCATAAACTTAACATTCCCCTGAGGGTTTGGCATCACATTGTATTTGTCTTCTTGCGTAACTTGCAGTCGCAACAAAGAATCTGCCTTTACAAGAGTTTTCTCTTCTGGATTTAAAATTTCTAAATTATTATTTATGGCCCCCAATGTTCGATCATCAGGTTTAACCTCTCCTATTAATGCACTTTTCATTGCCTTTACAAATTGATGTTGTTTTAAAAATTCAGAAGACAGGGAGTCAAGTAAAAAACTATTTCTAATAGCATCTTTTCTCAATTTTGTAGAGGTATAACCTGGGATAAACTCTTTTAGCGGAGTATAGGCAACTAAAAAAAACGCCCCAATAAAAATAAAAGTAATAATCAATATAGCTACCACTATTATGTTCAGTCTCGTGAGTCGAAAAGAAAGCTCTTCATTGAAGGTTTTTTCATTGATAACAATCATCCGATACTGATTCAAAAGATTTTGAATCCACAGGCGTTTTTTGTTTTTTTTATCAGCCATTGCAAACAAAGATAGTTATAACGCTTAAAAATTATTTATAGGCCTGTGAAAGAAATTTAGATTTCATTTAAATATTAATTACATTTGAATAAAAATACATCTAATGTTTTCAATGATATTATTTCTCGGCATGATCGGTGCACCACAAATTATTCTTATTGTTGTGGTGGTTCTTCTGCTTTTTGGTGGTAGAAAAATCCCTGAATTAATGAAGGGATTGGGTAGTGGAATAAAAGAGTTTAAAAACGCTACAAAAGAAGACAAAGAAGCTGACTCCAAATCGGAGAAAGATTAATCTTTGTCTCTTTATTCAAAATTTATGCTGCTAAGAATCGTGTTTAATTCAAACATGTAGTCTCTTTTACTTGCTGAAGGGGCAAATGTAAACCCCTCGATGACCATCCATCGTTTTTTTAATGTATCTCTTATCATGTAATTGATAAAGGGGCCTGCCATGAAATCATTGGCGACTTCCCATGTACCCTTAGTTAAATAGGCAAGTTTACCGTTTATTTGGGTCCTATAATAATAGGGTCTAAAGGCCTGTTCTGTTATCATATAAGAGCCCGGTAGTCTTCCGGGGACATAAGCCTTGCCAATGGAATCCCTTATAGTCGTTATTCTTTTTTTTATATTTCCCTTTAAAGAATTAAGCGGAAGGGCGTAAGCAATTATATTCATATGCCCCTTTTGAATTGGCTTTTGTATCCAGGTAAAGTTTAGGGTGTCCTTAAAAATTTTATATGCCGATGGGTAGGTCGTTGAAACCTGAAATCTCTCAGATAATTCCTTGTTTTTACTTGGCGACTTTCTGATCCTCCTCCTTTTTTCAGTTCGCTCAATTTCGCTGATTGATGCTCTTAAAAGCTCAATATTCTCCTCTAAGTAAAATGCTTGAACCTCTTGGTCTTCACCGCTTACTTTTGCTACAAGTTGAGGTTTAGCCATCATATTTTCAGAAAGTTGGAATCTTCCAATAGAGTCATTCACAAACCAAATGATATTTCTGCTGTTCCTAACGAAGCCCGTAAAGACCTTTTCAGGAATAAAATTGAGGGAAAACTGGGGCTCATCAAAGGGTAAACCTTCGTAGGGTGCTAACAATAAATCTCTTAATTTATTGCCCAAAAAACCATTCCAGCTTTTTTCAGGCATAACAACAGATAAGTGGTTGATTTTTCCACTAGAATCTGGAAGATAACGGTTTTTGGGTTTATTCTCTACACAGGCGTTCAACAGTATAAAAAACCCCAGTAAAACAATTTTTTTCATAATTGTGACCTAGGCAAGAAGCGCTGCTATGCCAGGAAGTGATTTGCCTTCAAGACTTTCTAGCATAGCCCCTCCACCAGTAGAAATATAGCTCATTTTAGATTCTAATCCAAACTGTTTGACAGCAGCTACAGAGTCGCCGCCGCCCACAAGGGAATAGGCTCCGGCCACAGTACTCTTTGAAATATATTCTCCTAGTGCAATGGTTCCCGTTGCAAAGTTTTCGAATTCAAAAACGCCAAGGGGTCCGTTCCACAAAATTGTTTTTGAATTCATCACAACTTGTTCAAAAGCCTTTAATGTCTCTGGGCCAGCATCAAGTCCTTGCCAGTCGTCAGGAATTTCTGAAACTTTACAGGTTTTTTTATTGGCGTTATTTGAAAAGTCATTTGCGATGATAACATCGGTAGGTAAATGAATTTTTACGTTTTTAGTTTTGGCTTTGTCCATTAATTCTAAAGCGAAGTCTGTATAGTCATCTTCACAGATGGATTGTCCAATATTTCCCCCCATTGCCTTAGAAAAAGTATAAACCATTCCTCCTCCAATAATCAAGTGATCAATTTTATCCAACATGTTTTCAATGATAGTGATCTTTGAGGAAACTTTAGCTCCGCCCAGTATAGCCAATACAGGCTTCTCCCCCTTCTCCATTACTTTTTGAACTGCTTTGACCTCTTTTTCTAACAGCTTGCCAAAATATTTATCTTCATCGAAAAACTGTGCTACAATAGTTGTAGATGCGTGAGGGCGATGAGCTGTTCCAAAGGCGTCATTGACATAAAAATCCCCAAGCTTAGATAGTCCAAGAGCAAAATCAACATCCCCCGCTGTCTCTTCGGGGTAGTAGCGAAGATTTTCCATGAGAATTACTTCACCTGGATTAAGTTCTGCTGCTGCTGCGTTGGCTTTTGGACCTACGCAATCGTCACAAAACAAAACAGATCTACCCAATATTTCAGATACTTTATTGACAATATGAGATAGCGAAAGGGCAGCGTCTTTTCCTTTAGGGCGTCCCAGGTGAGAGATTAGCACACAACTACCACCTTGATTCAAAATATAATCAATTGATTCTTTGGCCGCAAGAATTCTGGTACTATCAGTTACTTGGAAGTTTCCATCTAATGGCACATTAAAGTCAACCCTAATTAAGGCCTTACGACCAGAAAAATCATTGTTAGTAAGTGTGTGCATCGGTAATTTTTTTCAAAAATAACTTTTTTTTAGCATTACAGTGGCTATTTTTTTTGCATTAGACACATTGTTTTGGAAGATAAAGAGTAATCCAAAAGGATTGATTATTTTTAGGATTATAAAACATTTTAACTGCCTAATGTACCACAGCGAAATCGTTGGACAAGATAAGCTTAAATCAAAACTACAAGAGATCATCTCAAATGGTCAATCTCCTCATTGTCAAGTGTTTGTAGATCCTAGTGGCTATGGAGGCCTTCCTCTAGCTTTGTCAAGCGCGCTTGGATTAATTTATGGTTTTGAGTTACTAAATAATGAAGAACGAAAGGGAGTTTCATCAAATAAATTACTCCATCATCCAGACCTACATTTTGTTTATCCGGTGATTAAGAAATCCTCGGGTATCGCTAAAGCTACATCGCAAGATTTTAGTGAAGATTGGTCCGCATTTCTTAAAAATCATCCGTATGGAGGATCACAGGATTGGATTAATCAACTCGAAGCAGGGAATAAACAGGGAATGATTGGTGTTGAAGAAGTATCGAAGATGCTTCATAAAATGCATCTTAAAGCTCACAGCGGTGGGAAAAAAGTCATGATAATTTTTGGTGTAGAGAAGCTTTCGGAAACAGCTTCGAATAAAATTTTAAAACTTCTTGAGGAGCCTCCTCAAAATAGTTATTTGTTTTTGGTTACGGAGCAAATAGATCTCCTATTGCCGACTTTGGTTTCGCGGTGCCAAGTGGTCAAATTAAACCGCCTTATGGATAATGCGATTGAGAATAAACTAATGGCAATTGAGGAAGGTGAAAAAACTAAAGAATTGATCAGCGCTGGTGGAGGAAGCTGGAGAAAGGTTTTATCGTTAATCAAGGCTCCTGAACATTCAATTGTCTTCGAAAAGCTTTGGATTGAATGTTTGAGAGCTGCTTTTCGAGCCAAGTCCAATAAAGCAATTGTAATAGATTTGATGGGATGGTCAGATCGCGTGAGCCTTTTAAACAGGGAAGAGCAGAAGTCTTTTTTAAAGTATGCTCTTGAGTTTATACGCCAAACAATGTTGTTGTCTTATCAAGCCAAATCTATTTATGATATGCCCCTATACACCGATTTTGATATGGAAAAATTTGCGCCTTTTGTCCACAGTGGCAACATTCTTCAAATGGTCAGACTGCTGGAGGACAGTTCTTATCACCTGGAGCGAAATGCTAGCCCTAAAATTTTATTCAGCAATTTTGCGCTTGAAATGACTCGCTTATTGAATGCTAAACAACCCGTTTCATAAAAACAGAAAAAAAAGTAGAGTGTTTTTTGGAAAAGAGAGATCGGATGGTAAAATAGCTTCCTTTTATCATTCCTGTTAAAAAAGGAAACTTATTGCCTTTGTGTTTTTCTGAGAGAAAAGAAATATAAAAAACATCGAGCCAAAGCGGGCTTTTTTTAATCAATTTAAATCCGGCACTTGAGAGCATTTCCTCCAAACCCTCAGGAGTAAAATGCCAAAGGTGTCTTGGCACATCAAACCCCGCCCAATTATTTTCGTAATGCAGCCGATCGTGACTAGAAAAGTTGGGTACTGCTATAACTAAAACGCCCTTACCACTCAATAAAGAATGAATCTTGGCTATCACTTCCTCTGGTTGTGGTAAGTGCTCCAATACATGCCATAAGGATATAATATCAAATGTTCGATCTGTAATTTTCTCTAATGAATTATATACGTTAAGTTTTTTTTTGTCACATATTTCTAGAGCAATATTATTGTTTTCAACCCCAGATACATCAAAGTTTTTTTTATCCATAAATGACAAAAAGTCTCCAACTCCACAGCCAATATCTAACAACTTCCCCGAGGGTTTGACAAATGACTTAAATAGTTTAAGCTTATAACGCAGCATTCCTCTTCTTGCAAGGCCATAGAGGATGTTAATTAAAGATTTATTTTCTGCTTGATGAGGGATGTATTGGTCAGATGAGTAGTAATGGTTCAAATCTTTTGTTTCTCCAAGATCAGTCCACGCTCTTTTTTTTTGGTTATCCCAATAGAGATTGAAGGAGTCCCCTGATGTCAAATAGTCCTTTACGGTAAACAAAAAAGTGTTGTTTTTATTTTTCATAACAAAGTTCCACGTGGAACATTATCTGCCTAGCTTAACCAAGAGAACGCTAATGTCGCTTGGATTAATACCACTAATTCTTGATGCTTGAGACAGATTTGCTGGTTTAATTTTATTTAATTTCTCTTTCGCCTCATGGGATAAAGAGGCTAAAATATCATAATCAAATTCTTCAGGAATCTTGATATGATCAAGTCGATTAAGCTTTTCCGCGTTCAGCATTTCCTTTTGAATATAGCCAGCATATTTTATCTGAATCTCGGCTTGCTCAATTATATCGGGGTCAAGTTTATTCTCCTCAATATAAGAAGAAACAACCCCAATAGACATCATATCGTGCCGAGTAATATTGGGACGAGAGAATATTTTACTCAGCTTATCTGGCTGTTTGACAATTGCTGATTCCTTTATTTCAAGAAGGCGGTTTAACTCATCTACATTAAAACTTTGTGTTTTAAAAAAAGAAACTAGTGCCTGAGTTTGGGACAACTTTAGCTCAACTGTCTTCATTCGACCTTTACTCGCCAAGCCCAATTCAAAGGAAATTGGTGTCAGTCTTAAATCTGCGTTATCCTGTCTCAAAATGGTTCGGTATTCAGCTCTTGAGGTAAACATTCGGTAAGGCTCTTCAGTGCCTTTCGTAATAAGGTCGTCTATCAAAACCCCAATATATGCTTCATTTCTTTTTAAAACAAAAGGAGCCTTTTCGTTCAACTTAAGGTGAGCGTTTATTCCTGCTATAAGTCCTTGTGAAGCTGCCTCTTCGTAGCCTGTAGTTCCATTTATTTGACCAGCAAAAAAAAGACCCTTTACCGGTTTGGTCTCCAAACTATTTTTTAGCTGTGTAGGAGGGAAATAATCATATTCGATAGCGTAACCAGGGCGGAAAAATTTGACTTTTTCAAAGCCTTTAACACATCGCAAAGCTTTGTATTGAATATCTTCTGGTAGAGAGGTAGAGAAGCCGTTAACGTAGACCTCTATAGTGTCCCAGCCCTCTGGTTCGACAAATATTTGATGTCTTGATTTATCGGTAAATCGATTAATTTTATCCTCAATTGATGGACAATATCTTGGGCCGGTGCTTTGAATATTGCCATTAAACATCGGAGAGCGATCAAATCCTGAACGTAGTAAGTCATGGACGTCTGTGCTAGTATAAGTGATGTGACAACTACGTTGTTGTGTCAAGGCCGGGGTATCAGTAAAACTAAACTTTGAAGGGTCAGCGTCACCAGGCTGCTCTTCCATTACTTCATAATTTAAAGACCTTCCGTCTACCCGAGGCGGCGTTCCTGTTTTCATACGCCCTGACTCAAATCCTAAATCCTCGAGTCTAGCAGTGAGACCCGTTGCAGCTTTTTCTCCTGCTCTACCTCCTCCATAATTCTTCTCTCCAATGTGAATTAGACCGTTTAGAAAAGTGCCGTTGGTTAAAACAACTGTTTTCGAATAAATAGGAATACCCAACGAGGTTATTACTCCCTTTATTGAGCCATGCTTTACGATGATGTCTTTGATCATATCCTGATAAAAATCTAAATTAGGAGTTTGCTCAAGAAGATCCCGCCATTGTTTAGCAAATAACATTCTGTCGGATTGAACCCTTGGGCTCCACATGGCAGGGCCTTTTGATCGGTTAAGCATTTTAAATTGAATGGCGCTGTTGTCGGATACGATACCGCTATAGCCGCCAAGCGCGTCAATCTCTCTAACAATCTGCCCTTTAGCAATGCCACCCATAGCCGGGTTGCATGACATTTGGCCAATAGTTTGGAGATTCATGGTTACCAATAAGGTTTTGGAGCCGAGATTTGCGGCAGCAGCGGCTGCTTCTGCTCCAGCGTGCCCCCCCCCAACAACCAATACGTCATATTCTGCTTCAAACATAAATTATTGTTTCACGTGGAACATTGCTATACATTCTTCTTCTTTAAGTCGCATTAGTGATTTTTCGTCTTGACTTTTATCCTTATAGCCAAAACAATGTAAAAGCGCATGAGAAACAAGCCTAAGTGTCTCTTTTTCAATACTTTGATTGTGTTTTTGCGCATTTAATTCAAGTGCTTCATGTGAAATAAAAGCTTCGGCAGAAATTTCATTTTCAACAGAATAGTCAAAAGTCAAAATATCAGTATCATTGTTGTGATTCAAGTGTTTTTTGTTCAGTTCGTAGAGCGTAGAGGCGTCAACAAAATTATAATACAATTTTTGAATAGCATAACCTTCTTTTTTTGCAACCCCAAAAAGCCATTCAGCCAGTTGTGTTTCGTTTAAAGCCAAAAAATCTTTATGAAAGAACCGTATCACTTTTTTTCACAAATATAAAACAAAGAAAAAACAAATAATTTCTTTAAGCTTGTTCATGATATTATCTTTGATAAAAAATTATATATGAGCGTACGCGTTAGATTTGCACCAAGCCCAACAGGGGCGCTTCATATTGGAGGATTAAGGACAGCATTATTCAACTATCTCTATGCCAAAAAACACAATGGTAGTTTTATTTTAAGGATTGAGGATACTGATCAGAATCGAAAAGTTGATGCGGCAGAGGATTACATATTAAATTCGCTCAAGTGGCTTGGTATTGAACCCGAAGAGGGGCCCCAAAAAAAAGGAGATTTTGGTCCTTACAAGCAAAGTGAAAGAAAGGAAATTTATACGGGGGAAGTCGTAAAGCTTATTAAGACCGGTAAAGCTTATTATGCTTTTGACTCAGGAGAGGCGCTAGCTGAGTTGAGAAAGGAACACGAAAAAAAGGGGGAAACATTTAAGTACAGCGCTTTAAATAGAAATGGTTTATTGAATTCACTTAGCCTAAGTGAAAAAGAAACAACAGAAAAGATAAAAAAAGGAAACTATGTAATTCGGCTTAAGGTGGAGGCTGGAACAACCATAAGCATAGCTGATAAAATAAGAGGAGAAATAAATGTGCATAGTGACGAGATTGATGACAAAATATTAATTAAGGGGGACGGTATGCCGACCTATCATTTTGCTAATGTGGTAGACGATCACCTGATGAAAATTTCTCACGTGATACGTGGTGAGGAATGGTTGCCATCCTTACCCTTGCACCGTCTGATATACGATGCTTTTGATTGGCCTGTTCCTCAGTTTTTGCACTTACCATTAATCTTAAAGCCAAAGGGTAAAGGAAAGCTTTCAAAAAGAGATGGTGATCAATTGGGTTTTCCTGTATATCCCTTGGAATGGGAAAACAGTAAAGGGTTTAAAGAGAGAGGCTTTTTACCCGAAGCACTTTTAAGTTATCTTTCACTATTAGGTTGGAATCCTGGAAGCGAAAAAGAAATTTTTGAACTAAAAGAATTAATCCATTTGTTTGAAGTGGAAAAAATACAAAAGGGAGGTGCGCGATTTGACTTTGATAAAGCACGATGGGTGAACCACAAATTTCTGGCAAATTCTGATTCGAAACTGATTTTAGAGCGTTTTCCTTCATTTTTTAATGTTGTGGGGGCTAATGTGTCGGAAAAAAGGAAACTTTCCATTTACGGGCTCCTAAAGGAGAGGTTATTTCTGTTAGAAGATTTCAAATCAGAGGCTAGTCTGTTTTTTAGTGATCCGATTAGTTACGATGAAAAGGTGATTAAAAAAATTCAAGATCGTAAACCAAAAAAAGTGCTGAATTTTATTATTCAAATACTCGAAAAAAATATCCCTGCTTCAAATTGGAAAAAACAACTGCAAAGTTGGGGTGAGAAAGAAGAGTTTCCTTTTAGTGTAATAATGCAGAGTTTAAGACTAGCAATTGTTGGGAATTTAAGTGGTCCTGACATTTTAGTCGTTTGTGGTTTACTCGAAAAAGAAGTAATTTTAAAAAGGCTCAAAAAATTAATAAACTATTTAAATAATTAACCTATGGATATTTCTACCTATATCATTATTTTTTCTATCGCACTTTTAGTTCTATCAGGAGTCTTTGTTGTCAAACAACAAACTGCTGCGGTAATTGAGCGCTTCGGTAAATTTCTTGCAATTCGCAAGCCTGGTCTTCATATTAAAATTCCACTTATTGATAAAATAGCCGGTAGGGTAAGTATGAGAATTTTACAACTAGACGTAATCGTGGAAACGAAAACAAAAGATGATGTTTTTGTCAAGCTTAAGGTCTCTGTTCAATACAAAATACTTCCTGAGAAAGTTTATGATGCATTTTATAAGCTTGACTTTCCACAGGATCAAATCACCTCTTATGTATTTGACGTGGTAAGGGCTGTTGTGCCAAAAATGAGGTTAGATGATGTGTTTGAAAAAAAAGACGAGATAGCCAATGCCGTAAAGGGAGAGTTAAATGACGCCATGGTTAATTATGGATACGATATAATAAAAGCCCTTGTGACGGATATTGACCCTGACGCAGAGGTAAAGACAGCGATGAATAGAATTAACGCTGCCGAAAGGCAGAAAATCGCAGCCCAATACGACGGTGACGCCGCGAGAATATTAATCGTTGAGAAAGCTAAAGCTGAAGCGGAAAGTAAACGTCTTCAAGGTCAGGGAATTGCAGATCAAAGGAGAGAAATTGCAAGGGGGCTTGAGGAGTCTGTAGATGTACTTAACAATGTAGGCATTAATTCACAAGAAGCATCGGCACTAATTGTTGTTACCCAGCATTATGATACTCTCCAGTCAATAGGAGAGGAGACAAACAGTAATCTTATTTTACTACCTAATTCTCCACAAGCTGGAAGTGATATGCTAAATAATATGGTGGCTTCTTTTTCCGCCAGCAACCAAATAGGTGAAGCCATGAAGAAAGAAAATCAAAAAAAAGTTGACGATAAAGGCGATAGTAAGGACTAATTAAATCTTTTGCCAGGTATCGCGAAGACCAACTGTTTTATTGAAAACGAGTTGGCCTTTATCATTCTTACTATCTAAAATAAAGTATCCCAACCGCTGAAATTGGTACCTTGAACCGAATGGAGATTTGAGTACAGAAGGTTCAATGTATCCTTTAGTGACTTTTAGAGAGTCTTGGTTGATGTGTTCTCCTGGGTCATCATCTTTGTTCCTGTCAGGTTCTGGAACAGAAAATAAGCGATCATATAGGTTAACTTTAATTGGCAGCGCATCCGCGCAAGTCACCCAATGTAGTGTTCCTTTTACTTTTCTTTGACTCTCCTCGGAACCTGATCCACTTTTACTTAATGGGTCGTAAGTGCATATAATTTCTACTATATTTCCCTCAGAATTTTTAACTACCTCTTCTCCTTTTATAATATAAGCGTTCTTAAGACGAACTTCTTTTCCAAGGGTTAGTCTAAAAAACTTGCGGTTTGCCTCTTCTCTAAAATCCTCTTGTTCAATGTAGAGTTCTCCCGAAAAAGGGATTTGTCGCTGTCCAGCCAAATCATTTTCGGGATTGTTTTCTGCAATAAGCATTTCACTTTTTCCAGCGGGATAGTTTTTAATGGTCAATTTAATCGGATCAATAACCGCCAT
>CAJVZM010000032.1 GCA_913020475.1 uncultured Flavobacteriaceae bacterium | reverse complement strand
GAAAAACTTTTTTGATTTTACCTGTAAAAGCAAAATAGCTCAGAACAAAATTTGATCCTGCCAAAAACATAAATACAATAATAATATAATGCACCCATGGCAAATGATTCCAGTGCGCCAAACTTGCATTTTTGGTAGAAAAACCACCCGAGGCCATTGTACTCATGGCGTGGTTAAGGGCATCGAATAAGGACATTCCGGCCAGATACAAAAGCAAAGTTTCAATAAAGGTAAACGACACATAAATCAACCATAGCCTTTTGGCAGTATCTGTAATTCTAGGATGCAGTTTGTCACTGTTTGGCCCTGTAGCCTCTGCTGCAAATAACTGCATTCCTCCAATACCCAGAAGAGGAAGTATGGCAATGGCCAAAACAATAATCCCCATGCCACCAATCCAATGGGTCATACTTCGCCAAAAAAGAATACCGGCAGGTAGAGATTCTATATCATTCAATATTGTGGATCCAGTTGCGGTATAGCCAGACATGGTTTCAAAAAAGACTGAAGGTAAATCCTGAATTGAATTGGTGAGTATAAAAGGGGTCATTCCAGTGACTGTCATAAGCACCCAACCCAACGTCACAATTAGATATCCCTCTCTTTTCTGTATTTGAGATTCATGATTCCTGGAAATCAACATCATAAATCCCCCCAAAATCATGACAATAAAGGCCGAAAGTGTCATTTCGAAAGTTACACCGTCTTTCATTAGCCAACTGGCTAAACTTGCCAGGAGCATCAAGCCTCCATTGAAAAGCAATAAAACACCTACGATATGTAGAATAACTTTATAGTTGAATTTGGACATCTGATTCTTTATAAAAACAAACTTTCAACACGTTTTATTGATCGAGGCATTGCGCAAACAACAACACGATCACCGGGCATGATAGTATAATCTCCAAGGGCAATAATTCCCTGACCATTGCGGATCACACCACCAATAGTGGCCAATCTGGGAAAATCTAAGTCTTTAATTTTATAATGTGCAACTTTAGAATCGGGTTTGACTACAAATTCCAAAATTTCTGCGTTGAGATTGTTTAGGGTTGTCATGTCCACCACTTCCCCCCTTCTGATATATCTAAAAATGGTATTTGCAGTTAGTAGTTTTTTATTTATCAATGTATCGATTCCGATGGCCTGAGACAAATGAAAATAATCCATATTCTCGACTAATGCGATGGTTTTCTCTACCCCTTTAGAACTAGCCATCAGACATGACATAATGTTGGTTTCCGAGTTTTCAGTAACCGAAATAAAAGCGTCCATTGACTCAATCGACTCTTCCTCCAATAATTCAGAACTTCTACCATCTCCGTTAATGACCATCAGGTTGGGTAATTCCTCCGAGATTTCCATCGCTTTGAGTTTATTTTGCTCCAATAATATTACCCTAAATTTTTTTTCACAAAGCTCCCTAGCAGTATTAACACCAATCTTACTTCCTCCAAGAATCATCACGTTTTTGATGGGTTTTTTGCTTTTACCAGAGAGTTTCTGAATCTCCTCAACTCCTTCTTTAAGGGTGATAAAAAAAACGGTATCTCCCGCTTCAAAAAAAGAATCTCCCCTTGGAATAAGGGTAAACTGTGTTCCTTTTCGCTGGACGGCAATAGGCATAAAGTGGACATCGGGAAAAATGGAAGCTGCCTCTTTGACAGATTTTCCCACAAAGGGTACATCGTTGCCCAACTGGGTTCCAATCATGGTTAAAGCCCCCTCCTCAAACTCATAGCTATTGCTAAATGCAGATTGATCTAACAATTGCTGGATTTCATCTGCAGCCAACTCCTCGGGAGAAATTAATTCATCTACGCCAATGTCTTGAAAACTAATGGAATCATCAGTATTGCTGAATTCAATATTGGAAATTCTAGCAATGGTTCTTTTAGTGCCCAACTGTTTGGCTAAAGCACAAACGGTAATGTTTACCGATTCTGAGGCAGTAACTGCAATAAGCAAATCTGACTCGGCAGCATTGGATTCGTTTAGTACAGAAAGTGAACAGGCATTGCCCCTGAGGGTTTTAATATCTAAGTGCCCTTCGGCATAATTCAATCGATCGCGTTCAACGTCAATCAAAGTAATGTCAAGAGATTCATAGGATAGTAGCTTTGCCAAGTGGAAACCTACCTCTCCGGCTCCTGCGATTATTATTTTCATAATACAGTTCGAAAACTTATTGCAAATATAATAAAACCATTGGCGTCGTTTTTTTAATTTGAGGAAATCATATTGGGAATCATTTGTTATATCTTTGCATATGGACAAAAAACAGGTAGTTCCCTACCAAAACAAAAAAAGTTCAAAAAAAACACAAATACGTCAAATGTTTGATGGGATCTCGCCCCAATATGACTTGATGAATCGTATCATTTCTTTTGGTATAGATGTAAAATGGAGAAAAAATGTGGTGGATTTGTTGCTGCCAAAAAAACCTCAAAAAATATTGGATGTGGCCACAGGAACAGGAGATTTGGCCTTTGCACTTTCCAAAACCCAAGCCAAAGAAATTGTCGGCATCGATATTTCTGAGGGAATGCTCGATATTGGTAAAAAAAAGGTGGAAAAAAATCAGTGGGGTAAAAATATTAAGATGGAAATCGGAGACAGTGAAAACATAGACTATCCTGCCAGTTATTTCGATGCTGTTACTGTTGCTTTTGGCGTTAGGAATTTTGAAAACCTGGACAAAGGACTTTCAGAGATTTTCAGAGTACTTCGTCCTGGTGGGAATTTAGTCATTTTGGAGACTGCAGTTCCGCAAAAATTCCCCCTACACGATTTTTATTGGCTTTACACCCACTTTTTAATGCCTGTGGTGGGTTGGTTTTTTTCAAAAGACAAGTCTGCCTATCAATATTTATCTGACTCTGCAAATACTTTTCCTTTTGGTGAAGCTTTCAACAATATTTTAGCAAAAAATGGGTTTATAGGTATAGAAGATATTCCACAAACCTTGGGGGTAGCTTCTATTTATTGTGCACAAAAACCAACTTAAAAGTATTCTCGTTATTATTGCTTGCTTAGGCCTCTTGGCTAGTAACTATACCAATGCACAATATCCTGATGTCAGAGAAACAATAATCAATCTCCCCACTTTTGATGAACGTTTGCTTCATTACGGATATTTTGTTGGAATCAATTCATATGACTTTAAGATTTATTATGACAAGAATTATTATGAATCAAAATTCAGAGACATAGAAGTTCAGTCCTCTGCGGGCTTTAATGTTGGTTTGATTGGTGACCTTAGGGTGAATAAATACATTAATATTAGAATTGAGCCTGGCTTATATTACTCCAAAAGAAATTTAATCTTTCACAAACAATCCATATTCACGGATGAGTCCGATCGTTTAAGAGAGGTGAAATCGACCTACATTCACCTCCCGTTAATGATTAAATTCAGTGCGGCACGCATAAATAATTTCAGGCCCTTTGTGTTGGCAGGTGTTTCGACAGATTTCAACCTTTCGAGTAATCACAAGAACATTGACGATAATTTTAGTAATGTTTTCAGAACTGAGCCTCGAAATTTAAATTATGAAATAGGGTTGGGGTTTGATTTTTATTTGTTCTATTTTAAATTTTCTCCTTCCATCAGAGGAATATTTTCCATGAAAAATGAATTGATTCCCGACAATGTGAATAATCCTGCAGACAGCCCATGGACAGGGGGTGTTTCCAAAATGGTCAGCAGAGGGTTCGCAATCAACCTTACTTTCGAATAATCTTCTTTAATCAAGAACGGAATATCTCACTCAACAAAATCGCTGTAGCACTTGCCACGTTCAGGCTCTCAGCTCCTCCCCGCCTACTAAAAGAAGGAATGGTAATTCGGTGGTCGATCTTTTCCAGTAGTGCCTCACTTATCCCGTGAGATTCGCTCCCCATTACCAATAGTCCTTCACTTGGAAAAGACTCCCTGTAATGAGAACTACCATCGAGAGTGGCTGCAAAAACCTTTGTGTCGCAATCATCTATCAAAGTATGGAGGTCGACATAATGGCAACGGACCCTTGCGATTGAGCCCATAGTAGATTGAACTACTTTGGGATTAAAACAATCCACGCTATTGGAACTGCAAAAAATATTTTTGATTCCAAACCAATCACACAACCTTATGATAGTTCCTAAATTTCCGGGATCGGAAATATTGTCTAACACAAGTGAAAATTCCTTATGAGTCTTTTCAATAGAATTGTAATAAGGTAGATAAAAGACCCCCAAAATGGGACTGGCTGATGACAAATGAGATATTTTTTTCATCTCAGAGAAGCTAATCAAAGTATAAGGAGTTTGTTGGATGGGCTCAGTAGAATAGATTTGATCAGCTTTCCAACCTGAATTTAGTAAATCATATACAAGCTTTTCACCCTCGGCAACAAATAAACCACTTTCTTGTCGGTGTTTTTTATGAGATAGTTGACAGATATTTTTCTGTTGATTTTTGCTTAACATTCAAAAAACGTAATTTTATAGAATATTCTTCCCATGGGAAATATCATAACATCAAAGTTAGCGATAATCTTTATCTTGTTAATCACAGTAAGCGGATGTGCTGGTGCTAAAAAAATTGCGGGGGATGGATACTTGTTGGAAAAGAATACTCTTTTCAAAAACAAAAAAGAATTAACCAACGACCCTATCAGGTTTTTTTTGGTGGATCAGCCAAATAAAAAAATCCTAGGGATTCCATTAAAGAGAAATCTTTACTCTATGGCAGGATCCAAACCCGATTCTGTTTTTAATGATTGGCTCTACAAAAAGAAAAAAAGAAAAAAAAGGTTGGATAACTGGCTTTCCCCCAAACAAGTAAAGGAATTGGGCAGATACAAGTTTAACTTCAATAATTGGCTTAAAAAAAGTGGAGAAGCACCTGTTTTTCTGGACAGCGCCTCAATCGGAAAAAGTATCAATCGCTTACGCCAGTTTTACAAAAACAGGGGGTATTTTGATACAGAAGTGAAGTCAAAAAACACGTTGGGTGTTGATCGCAAGGCCTATGTCTCATATTTTATCGAGACTGGACAACAATACACCATTGACTCTGTGAGTAAAAAAATAACTTCTCGTGCACTCGATTCTCTTTACGAATCCGCACTTACAGAAAATCTAATCCAAAAGGGATCTCCATTTGAGATCGATCGATTTGAAGCCGAGCGATCGCGCTTGATTAATTTTTTTAGAAATAATGGAGTTTATAATTTTCAACAGAACAGTATTCAGTTTACAGCGGCAATCGATAGTAGCGGATTAGATACTAAAATCCCTGTGGTGGTCGAAATTGCAAACCTTCAAAAAAGAGAAAATGACACCTTGAGAAATGTTCCTTATCTCATCCATCCTGTCTCAAAAATCAATGTATATGTTGACACAGCTGGACAAATGGGACTAGTACCAAGCTATACAGACAGTATTAATCATAATGATTTTACAATTTATTTTAAAGGCAAATTAAGATATAAGCCCAAGGCTTTGGAGGAAGTCATCTTTATACAAAAAGGGAAAGCGTATAGTGATTTGGAAAGAGCGCAAACCTATCGTTACATCTCCAACCTTAGGAATTTTAAATACCCCAGTATCACTTTCAGCTTGATTGACAAAAACCACCCTGATTTAGTAGCTAATATTTTTCTTAACCCTAAAGAGCGTTTTTCAATGGGTTTTGACTTGGATCTATCACATTCTAACATCCAAGATTTTGGTTTTTCAATCGGAAGTTCCTTTGGTATAAGAAATATTTTTAGGGGAGCAGAAATTTTGGAATTAGGTGTAAAAAATACCTTCGGATCTTCGAGTGATATTGCCTCTATTGACCAACAATTATTCAACCTCTACGAATTGGGAGCAGATATTAAACTTAGATTCCCCAGAATCCTATTTCCGATAGACGTTGAACATATCATTCCCAAAACAATGAATCCTTCCACGGATGTTACTTTTAGCGCTACACTTCAACAAAACATCGGATTAGACAAGCAATATTTTGGGGCTGGTTATCAATTGAATTGGCAGCCCAATCCAATGGCTAAACTCAATCTGAAAATTATTGATTTAGAATTCATAAATAACCAAAACATAAATAATTATTTTAATGTTTATAAAAATTCTTACGATAAACTCAATGAAATTGCACAATCCTACAATACCAATACCGAAAATATTGACCTGGATGGAAATTTGAAAATCCCAAAAGGCGCGAACAATTTTATTTCGGAAGTGCGCAACAATCAAACAGCCCTAACAGAACAAAACCCTAAATATCAGGAAGTCAATCTGATCAATGAACGACAATCCCGATTGACCACCAACAACCTGATTTTTGGATCTTCTTTTTTGTTAAACTACAACAGTCAACAAAACATTCTGGATGAATCTTTTTTTCAATTACAGTGGAAACTTAGTATGGTGGGAACTTTACTCAACCAAATCATAAAATCGACTAATACCCCAAAAAATGAAAAAAATCAATATGAAATTGCAGGGGTTATCCCTTCACAATATTTCAAAACAGAATTGAATTACATCAAACATTGGCAATTGTCTGCTAGTACGGTTTTGGCATTCCGAGCTTTTGGAGGGGTTGCGATCCCTTTTGGCAATGCTAATAGCATTCCTTTCACAAGATCCTATTTCTCTGGTGGTTCCAACGATAACCGCGGATGGAGAGCCTATAGACTAGGTCCAGGAAGCAGTAATAACCTAAATGAATTCAATGAAGCCAATTTAAAACTAACGTTTAATTTGGAATATCGATTCCCACTTGTAGGTAAAATGAGTGGCGCTTTTTTTGTCGATGCTGGTAACATCTGGAATGTATCGGATAATGTTGCTGATCAGGATTATCGTTTTGATGGTTTTAAAGATTTGAGTGAAATTGCAATTGGTACCGGTTTTGGGTTTCGTTATGACTTCGATTTCTTTGTCTTTCGGCTTGATATTGGGTTTAAAACTTATAACCCTTCCCTTCCACAATCCTCAAGATGGCAGGGAGATTATGCCATTAATAATGCTGTTTTCAATATTGGGATTAATTATCCATTTTAAACTGAAAAAGTTTGATACTTTTGTTATCGTAAACCAATAATTGATGAACCAAAACTTTCCAAAAGGAGTACTGACAGGAAGTCAAATACAGGATTTATTCCAATTTGCAAAATATAAATCCTTTGCCCTCCCTGCAGTCAATGTAGTAGGGAGTAATTCAGTAAATGCTGTCATTGAAACTGCTGCTAACTTAAACAGCCCCGTAATCATTCAATTTTCAAATGGAGGCTCACAGTTTATGGCTGGAAAAGGGCTTTCGAACGAAAATCAAAAAGCAGCGATTGCTGGAGGAGTCGCTGGAGCTAAACATGTCCACGAATTGGCCAAACACTATGGGGCATCCGTTATATTGCACACTGATCATTGTGCCAAAAAGTTGTTACCATGGATCGATGGATTACTAAATGCAGGAGAAATTTTTTACAGACAAACAGGAAAACCTTTATACAGTTCACATATGTTAGACCTTTCCGAGGAACCTTTAGATGAAAACATCGAGGTATGTAAAAATTATCTTGCCCGAATGGAAAAAATGGGAATGACCCTAGAAATTGAGTTGGGTGTTACAGGTGGAGAAGAAGATGGCGTGGACAATACCGATATAGATATTTCAAAGTTGTATACTCAACCCGAAGAGGTCGCCTATGCTTATGAAGAATTGAGTAAAATAAGCCCACGATTTACTATAGCTGCTGCTTTTGGAAATGTTCACGGTGTTTACAAACCCGGTAATGTTAAATTGACTCCAAAAATTTTGAAAAATTCTCAAGAGTTTATCTCAAAGAAATTTGGAGTCCCAGACAACAGCGTAGATTTTGTTTTCCATGGAGGATCTGGATCAACCAATCAAGAAATAACCGAAGCCATCGGTTATGGGGTAATCAAAATGAATATTGACACTGACTTGCAATTTGCCTTTACTGAGGGCATTCGTGATTATATGGTCGGCAATATAGATTTCTTGAGAACTCAAATCGGAAATCCAGATGGAGCAAACGCTCCAAATAAAAAACATTACGATCCCAGAATATGGTTAAGAAAGGGAGAGGAAACTTTCAAAACCAGACTGATTAAGGCTTTCGAAGATTTAAATAATGTCAACACCCTTAACTAATTAAAATTTAGTAACTAAATTTCCCCTCTATGAGCTGGTTTAAAAGAAGTGAAAAGGGCATACAAACTAAAACTGAAGAGAAAAAGGATATTCCCAAAGGGCTTTGGTACAAAACTCCAACCGGAAAAATCATAGAAACTCAGGAATTGGCTTCTAATTTTTATGTGTCTCCGGAAGACGATTATCACGTTCACATCGGAAGCAAAGAGTATTTCGAGATTTTATTTGACGACAATCATTTCAAGGAACTAGACGAAAAAATAAAATCAAAAGATTTTCTTGGTTTTCAAGATTCTAAAAAATATGTTGATCGCCTAAAAGATGCTCAAAATAAAACGGGATTAAAAGACGCCATAAGGACTGCTGTAGGGAAATCCAATGGAAAAGATTTGGTCATTGCCTGTATGGATTTTTCTTTTATTGGCGGATCAATGGGCTCTGTAGTTGGTGAAAAGATTGCCCGGGCTTGTGATTATGCAATCAAACATCACTTACCATTGATAATAATTTCAAAATCTGGAGGAGCCAGAATGATGGAGTCTGCCAATTCACTGATGCAAATGGCAAAAACCTCCGCAAAATTGTCTGCCCTGGCTGAAGCCAAATTACCCTATATTTCTTTATGTACAGATCCCACCACAGGTGGTACAACAGCCTCCTTTGCTATGTTAGGAGATATTAACATTGGGGAGCCAGGTGCATTGATCGCCTTTGCAGGACCGAGAGTTGTTAGGGATACAACTGGAACCGATCTTCCCAAAGGATTCCAAAAAAGTGAGTTTTTGTTAGAAAAGGGATTTTTAGACTTCATTTGTCACCGAAAACAACTCAAAGTCAAAATAAATCTTTATTTGGATTTGGTCCTCAATCAACCCATAAGAGATTAATTGGTTCATCAAGGTTGTAATTCTTATTATTACAACTATATTTGCAAAATATTTTACATAAAAATTATTGAAATAATATTGGCATGTACCTAAACAAAGAAGTTAAAGAAGGGATTTTCAAAAAACATGGAAAATCTAAAACGGACACTGGATCTACTGAAGGACAAATTGCACTTTTTTCCCACAGAATAGACCACCTTTCCAACCACCTAAAAAAAAATAAAAAGGATTTTAACACGGAACGATCCCTAGTTAAACTAGTGGGTAAACGCCGTCACTTGTTGGACTACCTAAAAGCTAAAGATATCGAGCGTTATCGTTTAATTATCAAGGAATTGGGATTAAGAAAATAATCTTGATTGAATTAAAAACTTGTCTATTTACTTATTTCGTTTTCGTTGGTTGCTACAACACACAACAATAACAATTTTCAACCAACTATTAAAAAATGATACCTAAAACATTTACCCAAGAGATCCTTCTTAACGACGGAAGGTCAATTAGTTTAGAAACTGGCAAACTGGCCAAACAAGCCCACGGCTCTGTAGTCGTCCGTATGGGAAACTGTATGCTTCTGTGTACTGTAGTTTCCAATTATTATTCCGGCCAAGTTGACTTTTTGCCACTAACGGTGGATTATCGAGAGAAGTTTGCTGCAGCAGGAAGATACCCTGGAGGTTTTTTTAAAAGAGAAGCAAGACCCAGTGATGGTGAAATACTTACCATGCGTATTGTAGATCGTGTATTGCGACCCCTCTTTCCAAAAGATTATCACAATGAAGTTCAGGTGATGATTCAATTAATGTCACATGACGAAAATGTTATGCCCGATGCCCTGGCTGGCTTGGCTGCATCTGCTGCCATTCAATTGAGTGATTTCCCATTTGAATATCCTATCTCTGAAGCGAGGGTTGCCCGAGTGAATGGAGAATTTATCATCAATCCCAGCCGAGCCCAATTGGAAACTTCCGATATCGATATGATTGTAGGGGCCTCTGCAGATTCTGTTATGATGGTAGAAGGTGAAATGGACGAGTGTAGCGAAGAAGAGATGGCCAATGCTATCAAATTTGCACACGAGGCCATCAAGGATCAGATTGATGCACAAATAAAATTGGCTGATGCATTTGGAAGAAAAGAAGTCCGCGATTACGATCAATCGGAAGAAAACGAAGACTTACAAAAGCAAATCCATAATGCTGCCTATGACAAATGCTATGCCATTGCAAAAAAAGGTACTGGAAAAGCCGAACGCAGTTCGGCTTTTAGCGAACTTAAAGATGAAATTAAAGCTTCTTTCTCAGAAGAAGAACTTGAGGAAAACGGCGATTTAATTAGTAAATACTTTAGCAAAGTCCAAAAAGAAGCAGTCAGAGAATTGGTGTTGAGTGAAGGAATCCGTTTAGACGGTAGAAAAACCGATGAAATTAGACCGATTTGGTGTGAGGTTGATTACCTACCGTCCACCCATGGATCCTCCATATTTACACGTGGAGAAACTCAAGCACTTGCTACTGTAACTTTGGGAACATCAAGAGAATCAAATCAGATTGATATGCCATCCTATGAAGGAGAAGAAAGATTTTATTTACATTACAACTTCCCCCCATTTTGTACTGGAGAAGCCCGCCCACTGAGGGGAACTTCAAGACGCGAGGTGGGACACGGTAATCTGGCGCAAAGAGGTCTCAAAGGAATGATCCCCGACGATTGTCCTTATACTGTAAGAGTCGTTAGCGAAGTTTTGGAATCAAATGGTTCATCTTCTATGGCCACAGTATGTTCTGGAACAATGGCGTTGATGGATGCAGGTATCAAAATAAAAAGACCTGTTTCAGGTATCGCCATGGGATTGATTTCTGACGGAGATCGCTTTGCCGTATTGAGTGATATCCTTGGAGACGAAGATCATCTTGGAGATATGGATTTTAAAGTTACTGGAACATCTGAAGGAATTACCGCTTGTCAAATGGATATCAAAATTAAAGGACTATCCTATGATATTTTAGTCAAAGCTCTTAAGCAAGCGCGTGAAGGACGTTTGCATATACTCGAAAAACTTGTGCAAACCATCGATCAACCTAATGAAAGTGTAAAAGCTCATGCACCAAAAATGATTAACAGACGTATTCCAAATGAATTCATTGGAGCTATAATTGGTCCTGGAGGTAAAGTAATTCAAGAGCTTCAAAAAGAATCTGGCTGTACTATAGTAGTTACAGAAGATCCTATTACAGAAGAAGGAATAATTGAAATCTTAGGAACATCTCCTGATGGTATTGCTATGGTCGAAGCTAAAATAGATTCTGTTACCTTCAAGCCAATAGTTGGTAACTCTTACGAAGTCAAAGTCATCAAAACACTTGACTTTGGAGCTGTAGTTGAATATACAGAAGCACCAGGGAATGAAGTCTTATTACATGTAAGTGAACTTGCCTGGGAAAGAACTGAAAATGTAACTGATGTTGTTAATTTAGGAGATATTATTGAAGTAAAATACTTTGGGATTGACTCTAGAACAAGAAAAGAAAAAGTTTCGAGAAAAGCCTTATTACCCAGGCCTGAGCGGAATAAAAATTCTCGAAATGAATAAATTTGCTTTCGGGTGTAACATTTTTGATTTTTAAACGTATAAATAAATGTAAATCAACATTTCTTCATGAGACAACTCAAAATTACAAAGCAGGTCACCAATCGTGAAACGGCTTCCCTTGACAAATACCTCCAAGAAATTGGTAAAGTAGATTTGATAACAGCAGAGGAAGAGGTAGAATTGGCACAAAAGATCAAGGCGGGTGATCAGATCGCATTGGAGAAATTGACCAAAGCCAACCTACGTTTCGTTGTGTCCGTAGCCAAGCAATATCAAAACCAAGGATTAACCCTACCCGATCTGATCAATGAGGGGAACTTGGGATTGATCAAAGCGGCTCAACGTTTTGATGAAACTCGGGGTTTTAAATTTATTTCCTACGCCGTTTGGTGGATTAGGCAATCTATTTTACAGGCCTTAGCAGAACAGTCAAGAATCGTTAGGCTACCGCTAAATAAAATTGGTTCAATTAATAAAATCAATAAAACCTATGCCTTTTTGGAGCAGGCTCATGAAAGAGCACCCTCAGCCGAGGAAATTGCAAAAGAATTGGACATGACCATTAATGATGTAAAAGAGTCACTCAAAAACTCTGGTAGACACGTCTCAATGGACGCACCACTAGTAGAAGGAGAAGACTCTAACCTCTACGATGTACTTAACAGCGGAGAATCTCCAAACCCCGACAAAACCCTTTTACACGAGTCACTAAGAACTGAAATCGAAAGAGCTTTGGAAACCCTAACACCCCGTGAGGCAGACGTCGTTCGCTTGTATTTTGGTTTGGGTAATCAACACGCCATGACTTTGGAAGAAATTGGAGAAACTTTTGATTTAACGCGTGAAAGGGTTAGACAAATAAAAGAAAAGGCCATCCGAAGACTTAAACATACCTCACGGAGTAAGATCTTAAAAACTTACTTGGGTTAAAATGAACAATTCATAATGAAAACCATTATTGCTCCTTCACTACTGGCTGCAGATTTTGGAAATCTAGAACGAGACTGTAAGATGATTAACAGCAGTAGTGCAGATTGGTTTCATATCGATGTGATGGATGGAGTTTTTGTTCCCAATATCTCTTTCGGGATGCCAGTACTCAAGTCCATTGCTGAGCATGCCAAAAAGCCGTTAGACGTTCATTTAATGATTGTTAACCCTGAGCGCTATATCGAAAGTTTTGCAGCCTTGGGAAGTAGTATACTCACCGTGCATTACGAGGCCTCTACTCACCTTCACAGAACCCTTCAATCCATTAAAACAAAGGACATGAAAGCTGGGGTCGCCCTAAATCCTCATACAGCGGTTGATTTGTTGGAACCTATAATCAATGAGATTGACCTGGTTTGTTTAATGAGTGTAAATCCAGGCTTCGGAGGACAAAGTTTTATAGAATCGACATATGAAAAAGTGGAAAGGCTGAGCAATATCATCAAAAAGGCAGGAGCATCCACACTGATTGAAATTGACGGCGGTGTTACCAACAAAAACGCAAGACAACTTATTGAATGTGGTGCAGATGTTTTGGTTGCAGGAAGTTATGTTTTTTCCTCTGAAAACCAATTAGAGGCTATCTCGGGCTTAAAAGAAATGAAATAAAAAGGGTGCTTTACCCCCTTTTTTTACTTGCTAAAATTCTGTTCTGAATTGTACCCGTCTATTTTTAGCTCTACCTTCCAGTGTTGTATCATCAGCGATGGGTCTTTCCTCACCATAGCCTTCTGTTTTTAATCGATCCGGATTGACTCCAAGATTGACTAAAAATGCTTTGACAGCTGCAGCACGCAGTTCAGATAGTGCAAAATTGGTATCAGCATCACCGTCACTTGAAGTATGTCCTTCAATGATTAAATTACCATTGGGATTGTTATCAAGGAGTATTTTTATTTCATTCAATGATTCAACTACTGCTTTACCTTGAATTCTGTCTGTACCTGCAGCAAAATTTATTTGAGTGGCTAACTGATTAATAGTTTGTACCACTTCATTAGACAGCTCGGGACAACCACTATTTTCGGGAGATCCTAACTCCTCAGGACATGCATCATCTTTATCAGATACCCCGTCACCGTCAGTGTCTGGCCATGGACAGCCATTGTTATCCACTACACCTACCTCTTCTGGGCATTCGTCGTCTTTATCTGCAACACCATCAGCATCATTATCAGGGCAACCATTCAATTCAATCAAACCTTCTTGCTCCGGACATTCATCTTCATTGTCTGCAACACCATCTTTATCTGAATCAG
>CAJVZM010000031.1 GCA_913020475.1 uncultured Flavobacteriaceae bacterium | reverse complement strand
TTTTTGTCGAGTTGTGCTACGCTTTTCCAATAAACTTTATTTGTTGACATAATATTTTATAAACAAATTTAATAATGACACTTTCCACATTCCAAACCTCCCATTTGCGCTACAGTAAGCTTCTCAACACCATACTTCTTTGAAAGCTCGTCATGGATTTTGGTGTAATACTCATTATCCTTCAACTTGACATTGGTTTCTCTATGACAATTAATGCACCATCCCATTGTCAAAGAAGAATGCTGGTACATTACCTCCATTTCCTCCACAGGCCCATGACAAGTTTGACATTCTACTCCACCCACTTGGACGTGCTGGGCATGATTGAAATATACAAAGTCAGGCAAATTATGAATTCTAACCCATTTGACGGGTTTGGTACTACCTGTATAGGCCTGGTTGTCTTCATCCCAACCTACCGCATCGTATAGCTTTTTGATCTCTTTGGTATAAAATTCCTTGGTGTATCCGTTTTCTAAATCCTCCTCTCCGTTATAGTCGGCTATGTTTTTGTGACAATTCATACAAATATTCAAAGAAGGAATCCCAGAGTGCTTAGACACTCTTGCAGAAGAATGACAATACTTACATTCTATTTGGTTAGCGCCAGAATGGATTTTATGTGAATAGTGAATCGGCTGTACTGGCATATAACCCTGGTCAACACCTACCTGCATCAGAAAGCCGTAAACAAAATAGGCACTGCTCAACAAAAGGCCAATCACCATTATAAAAATCAAAAATTGATTTTTAGCGACTACTTGCCATAGTGGTGGACGTTTTTCTTTAACAAGGGGGGTGATCTCAACACCACTGGCAATAGCAATTCTCTTTAAAGTTTTTTGCACCAAAAATAGCATTACTAACAGTAGTGCAAATACCAAAGCGAGGGCCGCCAAAATCAAATCATTATTTGCTCCAGATCCAGAGGTAACAGGGACAGGCTGTTGGGTTGCGACGCTTGCAACTGGAGCTGGTGGGGTATAATCCGTGTAAGCAAGAATGTTATCAATATCACTATTAGACAGCAATGGAAAGGCATTCATCGCAACTTTATTGTATTCCTCCCAAACGGCTACTGCTTGTGGATCGCCATTTTTAATCATGGCAGAACTATTTTTTATCCAACTGTATAACCATTCTCGCTCGTATTTTGCAGATACCCCCTTAAGGGCAGGTCCTACTGCTTTTTTATTTAATTTATGACAAGCAGCACAATTTGAGTTAAAGAGTTTCTTCCCCGCTTGAACGTCGGTTTCCTGAGCGACAGCAGAGATGCTTATAAATAATAAAAATGTTAAAACTAGGCGTTTAATAATTTCTGAAAAGGGAGACCAATTCAAAAAAATTATGCTTAGTCTAAAGGGTAGGTCCAACAATTTTTTTTTCTAAAATCCACAACAAATTTAAAACATAGACTTGTTAACTTAAAACCTCCCATTTAACATTTTTACAATTTATACCCATTCTAAATAGTTGTTTAATTTTAGATTGAATAATTAAGCCTGTTTTTTGTTTTTTTTTGTTCATTTGTGAAATGAATAATATCTTATCTGGCATTGTATTCACTCTTATTTTTTCCTTTATTGGGGTTTATAAATTAAATGCGCAAGAGGCTTATATAAATATTCAACAAGATTCAACCATCACAAAATTGATGAGGGCTAAAATTGAAATTGACACAGAAAATTATGCCTCAAAGTTTTATACCATTCAATTATTTTACGGCGACAACAAGAGCGCAAAGGAATTGTATAAGAACTTTAAGGAAACTTTTTCCAACTGGGAAGTTAACTTGAGTTTCGAAACCCCAAATTACAAGGTTCAAGTAGGTAGATATAAAGACTACTACTTTGGTCTTAATAAATTAAATGAAGTGAAAAGGGTTTATCCAGCAGCCTTTCTACTGGAGATCAAAGATTAAAGTTTTTTCTTGACCGCTACTTCTTGGAAACACTCCAGTACGTCCAACTCTTTTATTTCATTGAAGTTCTTGATCTGAATACCACAATCATAGCCTTTTGCCACTTCTTTGACATCGTCCTTGAATCGTTTTAGAGAGGCCAAATTTCCAGAAAAAACAACTACCCCCTCACGGATCAAACGGATGCCCGAATTTCGGTAAATTTTTCCACTTGTAACCATACAACCTGCAATGGTTCCCACCTTAGAAATTTTGTATGTTTCTCTGATCTCAGCCATTCCCGTAATTTCTTCTTTCATCTCGGGCGACAACATGCCCTCCATGGCATCTTTGACATCGTTGATTGCGTCATAAATAATGGAATAAGATCGAATGTCAATTTCTTCCTTGTCTGCAATTGCTCTTGCATTGCCCATAGGCCTAACATTAAACCCGATGACAATAGCATCGGAAGCCGAGGCTAGTAAGACATCAGATTCTGTGATGGCACCCACCCCTTTATGGATAATTTTCACCTGTATTTCATCAGTCGATAGCTTTTGTAAGGAATCCGTCAAGGCTTCGACCGATCCATCGACATCTCCCTTGAGGATCATGTTCAACTCCCTAAATTCACCAAGGGCAATCCTTCTGCCGATTTCGTCCAAGGTAATGTGACGCTGTGTTCTTACATTTTGCTCTCTAAGGAGCTGTGTTCTTTTGGCAGCAATTTGCTTAGCTTCTTTTTCATCCTCCAAGACATGGAAGTTGTCCCCCGCCTGAGGTGCGCCGTCCAGACCCAATATGGAAACAGGTGTGGAGGGTGGAACGCTGGTCAGCGGATTCCCCCTCTCATCAAACATAGCTTTGATCTTACCACTATGCTTTCCTGCCAATAAGTAATCTCCGATCTCCAATGTTCCTGTTTGTACCAAAATGGTAGAAACATACCCCCGTCCTTTGTCCAAAAAGGCCTCCACTACAGTACCTTTTGACTTTCTGTTGGGGTTGGCTTTAAGCTCCAGAAGTTCGGCTTCTAACAATACCTTTTCGAGTAATTCTTTGACACCTGTTCCTTTAAGAGCCGAAATATCTTGAGATTGAATTTTTCCACCCCATTCCTCTACCATCAAATTCATTCCCGCCAAAGCTTCTTTAATCTTATCAGGATTAGCATTAGGTTTATCCACTTTATTAATGGCAAAAATCAAAGGGACACCAGCTGCTTGTGCATGACTGATGGCTTCTTTAGTTTGTGGCATGATGTCGTCATCGGCCGCAATCACAATGATGGCAATATCAGTTACTTGAGCACCTCTGGCTCGCATAGCTGTGAAGGCCTCGTGACCCGGAGTATCCAAAAATGTTATTTTTTGATTGCCCTTGAGGGTTACAGAGTAGGCACCAATGTGTTGGGTAATTCCTCCCGATTCGCCGGCAATGACATTTTCCTCTCGGATATAATCCAACAAGGAAGTTTTACCGTGGTCTACGTGGCCCATAACCGTTACTATTGGCGCTCGTGACTCAAGATCAGCTTCTTGATCTACTTCCTCCTCTATATTCTCTTCCAGCTCAGTTTTGACAAATTCCACTTGATAACCAAACTCGTCGGCAACAATACTTAAGGTTTCTGCATCCAGTCTTTGGTTCATAGTTACCATGATTCCCAAAGACATACAGGCAGAAATGATTTCTGTGGAACTAATTTCCATTAAGGTAGCAATTTCTCCTACGGTAATGAATTCAGTAACTTTAAGAATCTTGCTAATTGCTTCCTGTTCGGCCTGTTCGTCTTCTGTTTTTTGTCGGTGTTGATCCCTTTTATCTCTCCGGTACTTGGCCCCTTTGGATTTACTAGACTTGCCTTGAAGTTTTTCCAAGGTTTCCCGAATTTGCTTTTGAACTTCTTCGTCTGTGGGCTCGGCCTTAACAGGCTGTTGGTTAGACCGAGCTCTGTTGGAACCTTGTCTGTTTTGGTTGGTGTTTCTATTGTTGGGTTTAGGAGGAGCATCCTTACTGATTCTCTTTCTTTTGCGCTTACGGGCCTCTTCAACCCCTTTTTCTTTCTTTTTGAACTCGTCTAAATCGATAGTCTGCCCTGTTTTCTTAGGACCAGACAAGGTCTTGTATTTTGTTTTTATGGCATTGGAATCCCCTTCTTGGGCCGGAGTGGCTTCCTTTTTCTGCGTGGCAATAGAAAACTCGCCATCTGGTTTTAAGAGGGTTTCTTTTTTGTCTTCGACCGAAGTTTTATCGGTTTTGGGTGCAGATTTGGGTCCGGTAACTGGCGGAGTAGCAACTATGGAACCTCCGGTAGACAGAGGCTTGGAAAGGTCTAGATCGATTTTACCCAAAGCAACCGGTTTGCTGATAGATGCCTTAGCCTTTATAATCTCCTGTCTTTTCAGTTGTTGCTCTAATCGTTCTTGCTCTTTCTTCTCATGAAGAATTCTCAGACTCTCCTTTTCCTTTCTTTTTTCCTCACTGATTTCATGGGAGGCATCTTTCTTGGATTTGTCCGTTTCAAACTCGTCTAATAGTAATTGATATACGTCCTTAGAAATTTTGGAAGTCGGTCGGCCTTCAATTTCAATATTTTGCTGTGCCAAAAACTCTACAGCACGGTCTAGAGAAATGTTTAATTCTCTGAGAGCAAGGTTTAATCTTATGGTTGAAATCTCTGCCATATGTCTAATTCATTATCAAAAGTAGGAAAAATCCCTACGTTTATTCTTCAAATTCTGCTTTTAAAATCCTTATGACTTCTGTGACGGTCTCTTCTTCAAGGTCAGTTCTTTTGATCAAATCAGCCGTGTCAAGTTCCAAAATACTTTTGGCTGTATCCAGTCCTACTTTCTTAAACTCCTCAATAACCCATCCATCAATTTCATCAGTAAATTCTGTCAATTCTACATCTTCCTCTACTCCCTCACGGTATACATCAATTTCATATCCCGTTAGCTTTCCAGCCAAACGTATATTATGACCGCCTCTTCCAATAGCCTTTGATACCTCATCGGGATTTAGAAAAACCTGGACCCTTTTGGTATCCTCGTCGATTTTTAGGGAATTGATTTTGGCTGGACTCAAAGCTCGGGTAATAAATAATTGTATATTATTTGTGTAGTTGATAACGTCTATGTTTTCGTTGCCCAACTCTCTGACAATACCGTGAATACGCGAACCCTTCATCCCAACACAGGCACCTACTGGGTCGATGCGGTCATCGTAAGAATCCACCGCCACTTTGGCTTTTTCTCCTGGGATTCTAACAGCCTTTTTAATGGTTATCAAACCATCAAATACTTCAGGAATTTCTTGTTCAAATAATTTCTCCAAAAAGACTGGTGAAGTACGAGAAAGAATAATCCTTGGCTTGTTACCCCTTAATTCAACTATATCAATCACCCCCCTTACATTGTCTCCCTTGCGGAAAAAATCATTCGGGATTTGACGGTCTTTGGGCAAAATAAGTTCATTACCATCGTCGTCCAATAATATCACTTCACGGTTCCTGATATGGTGTACTTCGGCGGTAAAAAGCTCGCCTGTTCGGTCTTTAAATTGATTAAAGGTATTAGTACTGTCATGTTCAAATATTTTAGAAACAAGGTTTTGCCTAAGAGTCTGAATTGATCTTCGGCCTAAATCAACCAGTTTTACTTCCTCAGAAACATCCTCCCCTACTTCAAAATCTGGTTCGATTTTTTGAGCCTCTGTTAATTGCATTTCCTGATTGGGATCTTCCACTTCACCGTCCTTGACAACAATTCTATTTCTCCATATTTCCAAATCTCCCTTATCCGGATTAATAATGATATCGAAATTTTCATCTGATCCAAATTTCCTTTTGAGGGTGTTTCTAAAAACCTCCTCTAAAATCACCATCAGGGTTACTCTATCTATTAACTTTTCATCTTTGAATTCTGAAAAAGATTCTATTAATGCTAAATTTTCCATTTCTGAATATTAAAATTTGATCATCACCTTAGTTTGACTGATTTCATCAAACATTAGGGTTTTATTTTTGGTTACTGTTACTTTTCCTTTTCCTATGGGCTTGGGTTCTCGTTGTTTCCATTGCAAGGCGATTGAATCTTCTTTTACGTCTGTCAACACTCCTTCAAATTTCAATCCATTTGTTGAGATGACTTCCAATTTTCTCCCAATATTTTTATAATATTGTCTTTGAAACTTTAAAGGACTTCCGACACCCGCAGAGGCCACTTCCAGACTAAAATTCTCCTCATCTATATTCAAAGCCCCTTCGATGGCCCTGCTAATATTGATACAATCTTTAACATTGACTTCTTCGTCTCCGTCCAAAACAATCTTGATCGACTTGTCTGCAGAAACTTTAAGATCCACTAAAAAAACTCGTGGATATTCTCCTAACGCCAAAGTCAACAAATCTTCAATTTTTTTATTAAAATTCATTTCAAAAAAAAGAGGGACTCAATGGTCGCCTCTGAATGATTTTCATAATACTCTGCAAATATAACATTTTTAATGATTCCAATATTTTTAAATTTTAATTGGTTATTTTTGGGAGGTATAATAATAATGCGCTGTTTGAAAATAAAAATTATTTTTCCTATTCTTGGGATCTTGGCAATTATTGCCTTTTTACTAATTAAATCCCCACCCATGCCTTCTTACACTCCTGAAAGGGATTATTTGGACATGGAAATCCCTATACTTGAGGCCTTCATCACTGTCCAAGACAGCAGTGTGATCGAGCTACCTGAGGGCCACTATCTTTTTTCTCAATCACTGATTTTGGACGGCAAGAAAAATATTACCCTCAGGGGAAAGGGAATCGAAGAAACAATACTATCTTTTAAAGGACAAAAACAAGGGGCAGAAGGAATACGCATCTCCAATTGTTCAAATCTGACCATTGAAAATCTTTCCATCGAGGATGCCGCCGGGGACAATCTGAAAATCACGGATTCAGAAAATGTGATCATCCGCAACATTCGTTCGGCATGGACAGGTGAAGTCTCTACACAAAATGGAGCCTATGCCCTGTATCCAGTTTTGTGTAAAAATCTTTTAATCGAAGGCTGTGAGGCCATAGGCGCCTCTGATGCTGGTATTTATGTGGGACAATCTCAAAATGTGGTGGTCAGAAATAACAAAGCATTTTATAATGTTGCGGGAATCGAAAGTGAAAACAGCAGTCAAGTGGAAATTTACGAGAATGAAGTTTATGAAAATACTGGAGGACTGCTTATTTTTAATCTCCCCCACCTGACCGTCTATGGTGAGGATGTCAAGGCCTATAACAACCACATTCACGACAACAATCTAAAAAACTTTGGCGTAAAAGGTTCCATCGTAAGCACTGTCCCCAGAGGATCGGGCGTTATCATTATGGCCACCAAAAAGGTTGCCCTTTATGACAACATCATCGAAAATCACAAAACTATCAACAGCTCTATTGTTAGCTATGAAATTTATGTCCCCCCAAAAAACAAAAAGAAGAAAAAGAAGAAAAAGGCACTCCCCAATGGAATCAGACAGGTAGAAAACGACTATGAGAATGACACCCAGTACAGTGCTTATCCTGGCCGAGTATTTGTTTACAACAACCAGTTCAACAACAAATATTGGTTCCCTGCCTTGGACAACGATTTTGGAAAATTGTGGGTCTTTAAAAATGGAATGAAAATCCCCGATATCGCCTATGACGGTTTTTTACCAAAAGACTATTACATCGAAGGCAAACAAATCAATCCTGAATACAAAATCTGCATCAAAAACAACGGGGCAATTAACTTTGCAGTATTGGATGCGGCAAACGATTTTAGTGAATTCACTAATGAAATTGGAAATTATGAATGTGAAGTTGAATTTGAAAATTCCATATAAATGTCATCGCTGAGATATTTTTATTTACTGGGGATTTACCTCTTTTTGACCCTGTCCTGCAAAAATAACGTTGATAAAGGAAGCGCGCCCATCGCCCGAAAAGTAGTTCCCAAAATCGCCATCAGCAATCACTCCTCCAACGAGATTGCCAAGCTGTCCGAATATTCCTTTTTTAGGGGGAAAATCTCCGACCTAAAGCCCGCCGAAAATGTTTATGAATACGAACTCAATAACGCTCTTTTTTCTGACTACTCCCACAAAAAAAGATTTATCTATTTCCCCGAAGGAAAAAAAATGTCCTACCGACCAGAGGGAGTCATGGACTTTGACGTGGGAAGCGTTATCATCAAAAACTTTTACTACCCAACAGAATTTAGAAAGCCCGAGGGAGAAAAACAAATCGTAGAAACCCGTTTGTTGGTCAAAGAGCAAAATCAATCGTGGAAAACCCTTTCCTATGTTTGGAACGAACAACAAACCGATGCTTTTGTCAATATTATAGGTGGAGAAACTCCAGTGAGCTGGATCGATCACCAGGGCAAAAGTCAAAATCTAAACTATGTAATACCCAACCAAACCCAATGCAAAAGCTGTCATATGCTGGATAAGGAAATTTCCCCCATCGGTCCCATTGCGGGTCAACTCAACCGAAAAAACATCTACGAGGGAATGGTTCATGACCAGTTGGAATACTTTGCACAAAAAGAAGTTCTTACTGGGCTGCCGCCCCAAGAGCAACGTCCGCTTTTAGCCATCTGGAATCAAGAAGATTCTGGGACGCTCGAGGACAGGGCCAAAGCCTATCTTCACATCAACTGTGCCCATTGTCACAATGATCTTGGTCCCGCCAAAAACTCAGGACTCAACCTCACCTACCACGAACAAAACGATCGCAGAAGAGGAATATTCAAACCCCCTATTGCCGCTGGTAAAGGATCGGGGGATCTCAAGTACAGCATTGTCCCCGGCAAACCCGAAAGTTCCATTTTGATCTACCGTTACAACAGTACAGACCCAGGAATCATGATGCCCGAAATCGGACGAAAAAGCGTACACTCCGAGGGTTTGGCCCTATTAAAAGAATACATCCGCTCATTGGAAATGTAAGCCATAATTTCTACCTCCGATCGCTTTTCTTTGCTGCGATTTTAAATTACCTTTGAGTATTATTGCTATAGATCATCTATTGAATGAATTTTTCTAACTCAAGAACAGGAATATTATTTCGTCAAGCCCAATCGGTAGATCAATCTCCCTTCGAAAAACTATTTGAGATTTTTAAGGAGTTGATCACCCATACCTCGGGCGATTTTGACGAAGCCATCGATTGGCTTCGGGAACTGGATGAGGAATATCAGTTGACAGACGAAAATTACACCATAGAGGATTTTATCAATGACCTTTTGGACAAGGGCTATGTCAAAGCCGAAATCAAACCCGATGGCAGTGAACGCTCGATGGGAATCACCGCCAAGACGGAAAAACTACTCAGAGAATACGCCTTAAAGCAAATTTTTGGAAAGTTGAGAAAGTCGGGATTGGGCAACCACAACACCCAGCATCAAGGGGCAGGAGATGATAAATCCGGAGATCTCAGCGGTTTCCAATTTGGGGATTCGCTGGAAAATATCGTCTTGACCGAAAGTATCAAAAATGCCCAAATTCACTCAGGTATCGGTGATTTTCATATTACCGAAGACGACCTTGTGGTCGAAAAAAATCATCACAAATCACAGATGAGCACCGTCTTGATGATCGACATTAGCCACAGCATGATACTGTATGGAGAAGATCGAATTACCCCCGCCAAAAAAGTAGCCATGGCACTGGCAGAATTCATCACCACCCGCTATCCCAAAGACACCCTGGACATCTTGGTCTTTGGTAACGATGCGCGACCCATTTCCATCAAAGAATTACCCTATTTACAAGTGGGGCCTTACCATACCAACACAGTTGCTGGTTTGGACTTGGCCATGGACATGCTCCGAAGAAAAAGGAATACCAACAAACAAATCTTTATGATCACCGATGGTAAACCCAGTTGCCTGAAAATGCCTGATGGTAGCTACTATAAAAACAGTGCCGGACTTGATAGATCGATTGTAGAAAAATGCTATTCAATGGCCCGACAGGCCAAAAAAATAAAAATCCCCATCACCACCTTTATGATTGCCTCTGACCCCTATCTCAAACAATTTGTTCAAGAATTTACCATGGCCAATAACGGAAAGGCTTTTTATACTGGACTCAATAACCTTGGTGAAATGATTTTTGAAGATTATGAAAAAAACAGAAAAAAACGCTTTGGATAACCCATGGAAAAACCAAAAATAACAACACTCAAGGAGCTCAAAAAAACCAATTACCAACCCAACAGCATACAGGGGGAACTCGCCAAAAATCTCAAGGAAAAAATCAAAAAAGGGGAAACTACTTTCAAAGGACTGATCGGTTATGAAAATACAGTGATTCCCGATATAGAAAGGGCTATACTCTCCGGCCATAACATCAATCTCTTGGGACTAAGGGGACAAGCAAAAACAAGACTGGCTAGACAAATGACCGAACTCCTCGACGAATGGATCCCGGTAGTTGACGGATCTGAAATCAACGATGATCCGCTTCAACCCATTTCGCGCTTGGCCAAAGAAATCATTGTAGAAAAAGGAGACAATACCCCTGTAAGTTGGATGCATAGAGACGAACGCTTCTTGGAAAAATTAGCCACACCCGATGTTACGGTAGCTGATTTGATCGGCGATGTTGACCCCATCAAAGCGGCAACACTCAAACTGAGCTATGCCGACGAAAAAGTAATCCACTATGGAATGATCCCCCGCGCCCATAGATGTATTTTTGTGCTTAACGAATTGCCGGATTTACAAGCAAGGATACAAGTAGCGCTCTTCTCTATTTTACAAGAAAAAGAAATTCAAATCAGAGGCTTCAAACTACGACTCCCACTCGAAATACAATTTGTATTTACCGCCAACCCTGAAGACTATACCAATAGAGGGAGCATTGTAACCCCTCTCAAAGACAGAATCGGTTCGCAGATTTTGACTCATTATCCTCACAATATTGAAATTGCAAAAAGGATTACTCAACAGGAAGCCGCAATCAGTAAGGAAAATCAAACGCAAATTCACATCCCTGAGTTGGCCAAAGACCTTTTGGAACAAATTGGTTTCGAAGCCCGTAAAAGTGAGTATGTGGATGCCAAAAGCGGAGTTAGTACGCGCATGAGCATTACAGCTTTTGAAAACCTGATCAGTACCGCCGAAAGACGATTACTGATTACCCATGATACCAAAACCTCTATCCGAATGAGTGACTTTCTGGGAGTCATCACCGCCATCAATGGGAAAATAGAACTGGTCTACGAAGGTGAACAGGAAGGTGCCGGCGAAGTCGCTTATCATTTGATTTCGAGTGCCATCAAAAGCCTCTTCCCGATCTACTTTCCCAAGATCGAAAAACTGGAAAAGCCGAATCAAGAAGGTCCATATGATGAGCTCTTAGCTTGGTTTTTTAAAGAAAATGAACTCTTTATCGAAGACGAAACAAATGAAAAAAACCACTATAAAGCTTTGGATTCCATCCCGGCAATCAAAAAAATCATGAAAAATTTTCAATCCAAACTGGACTCGAAAGATTATTATTTTATGGTCGAATTCCTATTGTGGGGGCTGGAAGCAAATCAAAAATTAAACAAGCTTAGAACCTTTGAAGGGATACAATTCAAAGACTCATTGGGTAGTTTTATAAACCGCCTGTAAATTTTACTGCGTATAGAATCAATGTAAATGATCGTAAGGTCTTTCAGGGTTTTGAAAAAGTGATATAAATCTGCCTATAGTCTGGATTGAATCACGGCAACAACACCTAACACAATACAAACCAAAACAGAAGCTAATACAATATTACCTACACCCATTATTTTTTGTTTCCAAAGATACTATTTATTTAATATTTCCAAAGAGTCAAGAGCAAGAGGAATCTCCTTTTTTATGTTAATGTCCAAAGAATCCGGAACCGAAAAAATTTCTGCCACAGCAGGTATTTTTAACTGCTGATTGATGTCCCAGTTGGCCCTCAACTCAATTGTATCCGGAGAGTAGTAAACCATTTCCGGTTGAATTTTTTTAAGGTAGTTTCCCGTATCCCATTTTTTATTACCGTTTTTATCTTTGATGTATCGAAACAAATAATTTCCAGGCAGAAGATATTTGAATTCATAAAAATCCAATTCATTGGATACATCAAACCTTCTTAGACTTTCTCCTTTGAGGTTAACCAATTCCAAAACAAAGGGATCTTTATCCTCTCTGATAATTTGTAAGAAAATATTGCCATAATCCTCAATGGGTTTGGTTTTCACACCAAACTTTAAGGTATCGTGGGTATTTCCCCAAAAGTCTATCAAAGCATTGGGATACAATTCGACTTTGTAATCGTCATTGGGCAACCAATCGTAAAAAAGAGACAGCCTGTCATAGTTTTTATCCAAAGATGCCTCAAAAGGAACCGCCAGCGAATCCAATCCTTTGATGTTGATCAAATCCAAATTGATTTTGACCAAAGGCAAATTCGATTCAATCTTAAAGCTGTCCAACAAGCCCATGGGTGATTTGGTAAAGGGATTAATTACTAAGGAATCGCGCAGTAGTTTTTTAAACTTTACATTGAACAGACGGGTGGTGTCTTTTTCTTTGATACCAAACTTTAACGAATCCAATTTATCTCCCCTAAACCAAAAGTTTAAAGTATCCGTTTCGCGGCTTTTATTGATCAGGTATCTAAAATTACGGGGTACTTTGCTTTTCACCTCTATGGCACTAATATCAGCTTCACCATAATACCCAAAACCGATTTGATTGGTATTGATAAAAAAAGGCCTTGTCCAAAAAAGGTTGGGAATCTCGTTAAAAATCCTAAAGTTTAAGATACTGTCCCCCGGTAGGGTAATCGGCTTTTCCAAAAAACCTATTTTATCTAAATTTTGATCGAATAAATAATTTCCACCCACATCCTTGATCGCGATAATTTCATAGGTGTCGGGACGCAAGTTTTTAAAATTATAAATCACAGAATCCAAAGTAGAGGTAGCATAAAAAGGCTTTTTGAGAAAAATAGTAGAGTCGTTAAAGGTACTGTCTATTGGATATAAATGAATTGAAGTGTACGGCTCAGTAATGCGTTCATAAGCATCGATTATTTCTCCAGTTATTTCCAGCGAGTCAATAATTGCTCCCGTTGACAAGGCATAGCGAAAGAAAGGCAAAGGGTTGTCCTCATTATTGTCGACAATGCTCTCACCAAAATTAAACGTATAAGTCGTTCCCTCTTGAAGTGAATCCAATAATTCGATTTGAATTTTTTTAGAAACCGTCCCTTGGGGTTTGATCTTATATTGATAGGGTTCCAAAGGAGGAGAAATGATCAACTGTTTGGAAAGATCTCTCAGTTTGATAAACTCGTCGAAAGTAATGGTGATTTTTTTCTTGTCAAAAAAAACCGTATTCATCTTGGGAAATGCATTAATCATGACCGGGGGTAAGGTGTCTTTTAAGCCTCCCGTTGGAGCAGATTTTCTGGCACATTGGGTGAAGGAAACCACAGTCAAAAAGAATAAAAAGTACTTTCCAAATTCATTCATACCCATTTGTTGTGCACACAAAATAACGCAATATTCTCAAGACAACCTACTGGCAAACGATACAATGCTTGGGCGTTCGTTGATTCTCTACCATAAAAGATTATAATGATCCCAAGGATAATCCGTTTATGTAAGGGGACAACTGGCAATCAAAACAAATGATCTTTTTGGCCCTATAAATGGGGTTCATAAAGCCGGAACAGAGCTTGGGAAAGAACAGTGAAACAAAAGCACCAAGAGTCGACTTTATTAAATTTTTCATCGAAATGGATTCAAGGTCCTTTAAAAATTCTAAAAAGGCTTATTTTTGTCCAACTATGCAACAATCTGAGATCTTTAAAAAAGTGATATCCCATGCCAAAGAGTATGGTTTTATTTTCCAATCCAGTGAAATTTACGATGGTTTAAGTGCTGTTTACGATTATGGACAGAATGGAGTGGCCTTAAAAAAAACTATACGCGATTACTGGTGGAAAGCCATGGTTCAACTCAATGAAAACATTGTAGGGATTGATGCTGCCATTTTCATGCACCCCACCACTTGGAAAGCCTCCGGCCATATCGATGCGTTCAACGACCCGCTGATCGACAACAAAGACTCCAAGAAAAGATACCGCGCAGACGTCCTCATTGAGGATTATGTCGCCAAGATTGAAAACAAGATCAATAAAGAAGTCAATAAAGCCGCCAAGCGTTTTGGTGATGCTTTTGATAAAGATCAATTCTGTTGCACCAACACCCGAGTGGTCGAATACCGCAACAAAGCCGACAACATCCTCAAACGCATGGGGCAATCCCTTGAAAAGGAAGATTTGGCCGAAGTCAAAGCGCTGATCGAGGAGCTGGAAATCGCCTGCCCCGAATCAGGCTCCCGAAACTGGACTGACGTAAAGCAATTCAACCTGATGTTTGGCACCAAACTCGGTGCCTCTGCCGATAATTCCATGGATCTTTATTTGCGACCCGAAACCGCACAAGGAATTTTTGTCAACTTCCTCAATGTCCAAAAATCGGGAAGGATGAAAC
>CAJVZM010000030.1 GCA_913020475.1 uncultured Flavobacteriaceae bacterium | reverse complement strand
AGCATAGATTGAACATTTTTGCCAAAAAAAGGGGCTTCAATCGCTATTTGGTCTGGATTATACTCTTCGATAAGACTGAGGGTTCTTTCAAAAATTTGCTGAAGTTTCAGGTAATGATTGTCATATTTTTTTAACTGAAGTTCATGCATTTGAATAAGCTTCATCTCCACTTTCTCAACTCTGATCAATCCAAACCCCATGATGGTCGTTCCCGGATCGATTCCCAAAATAATTTGATCCTCTAAACTCATTCAATGGGCTGAGCTCTGATTTGTATTGGCAGGGTAAACTTCGTGTCAACATAAACCCCTACATTGATTTTGGTTGCTGGAAGTGCCTGAGGTAAATCAGCTACTGCATCATTTAACGAAGTTTCTAAATCGGGTAGCGCCTCCAAAACACTACTGGGAATCTCGGCCTCCATCAAACTAATAACACCTTTCTTGTCAACATTTATTGTTAAAACAATATTTTCATCCAGTGGATAAGACGCTACAAAATTTGCATCGAAAATAGACATCAACAGTTGTTCTGAGATGATATTTTGAAAACAATCAAATTGATCTTCTTTTCCAAGGGATTCGCACTCAGGAAAACTGGGAGCTTGATCTTTTTTTGACCAACTTGATGCTTTTTTAATCTCCTTACTTGAAACAGTTGTCGACTCAAACAAGTCGCATGAGGTAAACTGAAAAAATAAGAGAGGAATTAGAAATAGTTTGAAAAAAAGTTTTCTTTCCATGGTATGTGGTTTACTTATATATAAAAATACGAACTTTTGAACTATTTATTATTTAAACATTTTTATTTTTAGTTGTAGAAAAATCGAAAACCTCAAATTTAAAAATGGATTTAGCACTTATCATTATTGGAGTTTTACTCATTATTATCGGCCTTATCGGAAGTTTTGTCCCAGTAATCCCTGGCCCTATAACTGCTTGGTTAGCATTATTAATCATATATCAGACTTCTTTTGTTTCATCAGATTTTACTTTTTTAGCAATTACACTTTCAATTTCCATTGGAGTTTTTATTTTGGATTACTTCATACCCATTATTGGTGCCAAAAAATTGGGGGGTACAAAATCAGGAATTATTGGGGCTACGGTGGGATTGGTAGTTGGATTGATATTCTTGGGTCCATTAGGGGTTTTCATGGGAACTTTCTTGGGTGCATTTATAGGAGAACTAATTCAGGCACCCAATGACAAACGTACTGCTCTCAGAGCAGCCAGCGGCTCATTGATTGGTTTTTTAACTGGAGTATTCCTAAAGTTTTCAATAACTTTAATATTTGGCTATTACTTCTTTAAAATTTTGTTGGAAAATCACTGAACTATTATAATTAATGAGTGTCTCCCAAACTTTAAAAATTCAATCAAAACACAACTCTATATTTACTTAATGAAATTTTAATGTTACATGAGAAAAAGTATAATGCTATAACCTCTATAATTTGAGTTATGGTAATCATTTCATAAAGTTAATTTTGGGGTATTTTGTGAATTTTTTTTTCAACTACTATTATATCTCCATTAGGAATTATTTCAGCCTTTGGAAGTTGGCATATTAACCACCCTGTTTTTCAAAACCAAAATTATTGAATCTTTATGTAAATGGGTTATTCAATAACCTGCAACTAATTATTTTTGCTAATTTTACATTATATATGAAGTTATTTCTTATCACTTTCGTTCTTTTAGCTCTTTGTTTTGCTGGAATTGCAATCAAAATTTTGGTAAAAAAAGAAGGGGAATTTTCAGGCACTTGTGCCAGCCAAAGCCCTTTTATCAACAAAAACAATGAAACATGTAGCTATTGTGGAAAACTCCCCTCAGAACAAAATTGTCGGACAAATCCTCAACACAATTAATCATGTACCTTCAATCTTCTTATGAAGAATGTTAAAGTTGTTATTAGGAAAGCTCAAGAACAAGATCAAAAAGCTTTCAATGAACTTTTCAATTATCATTGGAGTTATTTATATAATTTTCAGCTTAAAAAAACAGGGAATAAGGATTTAGCTGAAGAAATTTCAATAATTTCATTTGCTAGAGCCTTTGATCGTATTTCTACTTTCAACAAACAATACGAATTCAAAACCTGGCTATTGACCATATCTAAAAATATTTATAACGATTTATTGCGCAAAGAAAATAGTAAAATAAGTCTCCAAACACTTTCCTCCACATCAGATCTTCAGACTTTAACTAGAGAGGATCAATCGTCCCCCGAGGATATTTTAATCATCAATGAAAATCTAGAATCTTTGCTCAATAAGATTGGGTCACTTAAACTAGACTACAGAAAAATTTTACAACTTCGATTTTTTGATGGGCTTTCTTACAAAGAAATCAGCAAAAAGACAGAACAGCCCATAAATACTGTGAAAGTAAAGCTCTTAAGGGCCAAAAATTTATTGAGCCAAAAAATAAAGGAGGATGCTGACTAGGGTAAGAAAATTAGGTCCAGGATTGCTTTTTGCGGGGGCAGCTATCGGGGTATCTCACTTAGTTCAATCTACTCGAGCTGGAGCTGATTTTGGATGGGGGTTATTATGGGCACTTCTCTTGGTAAACCTTTTCAAATATCCCTTTTTTCAGTTTGGACCCCGTTATGCTTTGGCCACCAGAGAAAGTTTACTTGATGGATATTACAAACTGGGGAAAATTTATTTGTGGATCTACTTTTTTCTGAATATTGCAACTATGTTTACCATCCAAACTGCTGTAACCATTGTCACTGCAGGATTGGCTTCCAACCTCTTTGATATTGATACCAATATCGTATACTGGAGTATAGGGGTAACTGCAATATGCTACGCCATATTGTTGATCGGTCGGTATAAACTTTTGGATAAATTCATCAAAGCTATTGTAATGGTCCTAACCATAAGCAGCGTTATGGCCGTAATCATTGCCTTATCTAAAGGCAATGATTCACTTGAATTTACGCAAGTATTTCCCGAGGGAGCTGGCTTATTGTTTCTTATTGCATTTATGGGCTGGATGCCTGCGCCCATGGACATTTCCATTTGGCATTCCATATGGGTTTTAGAAAAAAAGAATGAACTAAAAAACAATCTATCTCTTGAAGAAGGACTTTTTGATTTTAATGTGGGCTACATAACAACTGTTGTTCTGGGTATTTGTTTTGTAGTCTTGGGGGCATTGGTGATGTTTGGCTCTGGGCTCGAGTTCTCAAATAAAGGAAATGAATTTGCAGGGCAATTGATCCAACTGTATACCTCAAACCTGGGGGAAGCATGGTATGGTATAATTGCAATTGCGGCCTTGACTACCATGATCAGTACCACCATTACCACTTTGGATGCCTCTCCAAGAGCAATGTCAAAAACTGTCCAGCTCCTCTTTCACCAAAAAAATAAAGATTTTTACATTCTTTGGATCACAATACTGGGAATTGGTACTTGCATGATCTTCCTTTTTTTACTTTCCGAGATGGGTCTTTTGGTTCAAATTGCTACAGTTTTGTCATTCATTACCGCTCCCTTTTATGCCATCCTTAACTATCGTTTAATTATAAGTGATCATATGCCGATAAAACATCGTCCCACTAAAAAAATTAAAATTCTTAGTCTTTTGGGGATCATTTTCTTGACTAGCTTTACGGGGGTTTACCTTTTGAGTCTATAAAATTTAGTTTGTATATTTGAAAAAAAATTTTGGAAATAGCAGAGAGAGAAAATAAGGGCGTTGGCAAACCAAAATGGATCAGAGTAAAACTTCCTACAGGGAAAAAATACACCGAGCTTAGAGGGCTTGTAGATCAATATAAACTCAATACAATTTGCACTTCAGGAAGTTGTCCCAACATGGGAGAGTGCTGGGCAGAGGGCACAGCCACCTTCATGATTTTGGGAAATATCTGTACCCGCTCCTGTGGATTTTGTGGGGTCAAAACGGGAAGACCTAAAAATGTAGATTGGGAAGAACCAGAAAAGGTGGCGCAGTCCATCAAGATCATGAAAATCAAACATGCAGTAATAACATCAGTAGACCGGGATGATCTTAAAGACATGGGTTCCATTATCTGGAACGAAACCATTAAAGCCGTTCGTCGATTGAATCCCAATACCACCCTGGAGACCCTAATTCCTGATTTTCAAGGAAATAGAATTAATATTGATCGTATCATAAAAGCTGCACCCGAAGTGGTTTCGCACAATCTCGAAACCGTTAGAAGGCTGACCAGAGAGGTGAGAGTTCAGGCCAAATACGACCAGAGTTTAGAAGTCTTGCAATACCTTAAACAAATGGGGGTCAATCGCACCAAATCTGGAATTATGTTAGGTCTAGGTGAAAAGGAAGAAGAAGTTTTTGAAACCTTACACGATCTTAGGAATGCATCGGTAGAGGTAGTTACCATCGGTCAATATCTTCAACCCAGCAAAAAACATCTACCTGTGAAATCTTTTATTTCGCCCAGTACCTTTGAGAAATACGAGGCCGTTGCTAAAGATTTAGGTTTTAGACATGTGGAAAGTGGCCCTTTGGTTCGTTCATCCTATAAGGCTCACAAACACGTGCACTAGAGCCCTTTTATCATCTTTTCAAAAAGATGCTGATCTTCTTTAAATACAAATACAAGATCAATCATTAGGCAATACAATTTGTTGTTGTCTAATGCTTTTTCAAGTTTAGCATAATCTTTTTCAGTCGTTACAATTATTTTTCCTTTAGCACGATCATTGATACGCTCCGCATCAATGGGCGAATAAATATGATGATCTTTAAACCTAAGATGATCGAAAAATCCGTATTTTATTTTTAAATGTTCAACTAAATGATGGGTATCCGCAATTCCTGTTACTAGCAAAAAGTCTTTGCCTATCAAAAAGTTAGAGTCAAGCGTTTTTTCGTTTTGTGTAAGATAATCTGAATATCGAATATTGGTAAAAAAAGTGGGGATATTAATATTTGTTTTTTTTAAAAATACTTCTTTTTGAACTGGGGAAAAATCCTCAGGTGTTCTTGTAACTATCAAAACATCAGCCCGGACAACTCCGGACCTAAATTCTCTTAAATTCCCAGCAGGAAAAATAAAATCTTCAAAATAGGGACGATTAAATGAAGTGGTCATGATCATCATTTGGGGGCGTACCCATCTATGTTGCATCACATCATCGAGGATAACAAAATCAGGTGGATTCGGTATTTTTGCCAAAGCTTTCATCCCGAGAGTTCTTTTTTCAGAGACAGCTACAACCGTTTCGGGATATCGATTTAAAAATTGATAAGATTCATCTCCTATAGTGGTGGGATTGTCTTTTGAACCTGCGATTACCAAACCCCTAGTTTTTCTTCCATAACCTCTACTCAATGTAGCGATTCGAAAATCTTTAAATGTTTTGATTAGATACATCACCACAACCGACTTCCCGGTACCCCCCATAGCCAAGTTACCCACTCCAATCGACTTTATAGATGTATTTTCACAGCTCATCATCCCCCAATCAAAAAGCTTGTTCCTTATGGCCATAACAAAACCGTAGAGAATTCCGAGTGGAAAAAGAAGTACGCGCGCTTTTTTCAATTGATTGATAACTCAGTCAAATTTAGTAAAACCATATTGCAATTGTAAAAAAGAATGTTTTCATGGCCCAGAAAGATAATATTATATTTGCATTCAATCGCATTAGTATGAAAATTCACCAAATCATATCAATACTTGAAGAATGGGCGCCACCTGCATATGCAGAAGATTTTGATAATGTAGGTTTACTTGTTGGAGAGGCAGAAGCTGAGTGCTCAGGAATACTAATTACCCATGACGTTTTGGAAAATGTAGTCGATGAGGCAGTGACCAAAAAATACAATTTCATAGTATGTTTTCATCCTATTATTTTTTCGGGTATAAAAAAAATAACGGGAAAAACCTATGTAGAACGAGTAGTAGCTAAAGCAATTAAAAATGATATTTCCATTTATGCCTTACATACCGCCCTGGACAATCTAGAGAAAGGAGTTAGTTACACTTTAGCCGATGAATTGGGATTAAGCGGTATTGAGGTGCTCATTCCAAAAGAAAATACTTTAAAACAATTGACGACCTATGTCCCCAAAGAAAATGCGACTGCACTTTTGGAAGAGCTCTATAAAGCGGGTGCAGGAGCTTTGGGTAATTACGACCAATGCAGCTTTATAACAGACGGAATAGGATCGTTTAGAGGGAATGAAAATACACAACCATATCTGGGAAAACCTATGATACGGGAGGAAGTTGAGGAAGTTCAACTAAACTTGGTTTTCCAAAAACATTTGGAAGGAAAAATAATGCAAACCCTTTTTGAAAACCACCCGTATGAAGTAGTTGCATACGAGGTTTACTCCATAGACAACCAAAAATCGCAAATAGGCATGGGCAGTGTAGGAACATTAAAAAAAGAAATGACAGAGGAAGATTTTATGAATTTGGTTGGAAAAAAACTGGAAACAAACTTTCTAAGGCACTCCAGTTTACTCAATCGAAAAATTAAAAAAGTTGCTGTTCTAGCCGGATCGGGTAGCTTTTCCATCCCCAAAGCAAAACAAATAAAAGCCGACGCACTGCTTACTGCTGACCTAAAATATCACGATTTTTTTCAGGCAGAAAAAAATATACTTTTGATCGATGGTGGTCATTACGAAACAGAACGATTCACAAAAAAATTGATACACGACTATCTTATAGAAAAATTGCCTAATTTTGGCATCGCTTTATCTAAATCGTTAACCAACCCAGTAAAGTATTTTTCCGATGGCAAAAAAGAATGAGGTAACCGTAGAAGACAAACTAAGAGCCCTTTTCGATCTGCAACTTATTGATTCTCGTGTAGACGAAATTCGAAATGTGAGAGGGGAACTCCCTCTTGAAGTCGAAGACCTTGAAAATGAGATCACAGGCTTGGAAAAAAGATTAGAAAACTTTAACCAAGAGGTTAGTGACATTGACTTTCAGACCAAAGAACAAAAAAACAATATCGAGGTTGCTAAAGAGGAATTCAAAAAATACGAAGAAAACCTAAAGAACGTTCGAAACAATAGAGAATACAATTCCATAGTAAAAGAACAAGAGTATCAAGAACTCGAAATTCAATTGGCCGAAAAACGTATCAAAGAATTTATTGGTAAAAAAGAGCTAAAACTCGAAGCTATTGTTCAATTAGATGAAAAACTAAATGAACGCAAAAAACATTTAAAAGCCAAAAAAGAAGAACTTGACGAAATCCTGAAGGAAACTGAAAAAGAAGAAAACCTACTAGCCAAAAAAGCTACAGAATTCCAGGGTAAAATCGAGTCACATCTTTTTGAAGCATACCAAAAAATAAGAAAGAATGTTAAAAACGGTTTAGCTATAGTCTCCATAGAAAGAGGCGCCTCTGGTGGATCTTACTTTACTATTCCTCCTCAAATTCAGATGGAGATCGCTTCTCGTCAAAAAATTATCACGGATGAACACAGTGGAAGAATTCTTGTTGATACTGAATTGGCAAAAGAAGAACGTGAGAAAATGGATGCCATTTTTTCCTCAAAAAAATAGTCTTTTAAAGCTGAATCACTTCGCCTTTATCACTGCAAAAGCTTTTTTGAAAAATAGTCCTGTTCTCTGATAACCGACATCAGTCAAACTAGAGACGTGACTCGTGACTTTATTTTTCTCCCATCACCACCAATGTGCCTTCCCAGTTTTCTTTTACTCCTAAATGATGTGAGGTGATATTTTTAAAACCCGCCGATTTGAAATATTCGATCCAAGTATCTTTTGGAAATAATTTCATAATACTCACCCCACAATCCTCCTGCCAAGTGTGACAGGATTTATTTTCGAGGTAGAAATCAATACCCATTATTAGTTTTCCTCTGGGATTGAGCCAAAAATCAAAAATATTTTGGATCAATGAATCGGGATATTCTACATAATAAAAAACCTCCATTGAATGAACTATATCAAAAGTCATTTTAGGCATCCATTGCCTGATGTCCTCACAAAAATAATTTCCTTTCTCATCTTTAGACTTGGCCCTGGTAATCATATGTTCAGAGCCATCAACTCCAGCGGCGTATTTGCATTCTGGATGATTCACCATTTCTTTAACCACCCAACCATTTCCACAACCAACATCTATAAAACTAAATTCTTTTTGAGTTGTAATAACCTGGCCAAGCATAGCGTTGACAGAATCAGCATGACCATGAGCCATCCGAACGTCTCGACCCGACAAAGCCCAATCTCCAAAAACATTTATTGGATCTTTTTTCATCTAAATTATCATGAAATTATATTTTAAATTACAATTATATATTAAGATTTTTTTATTTAGAAAAAGTGACTCTGTAAATTATACATCTAATTTAAATACAGAAAATATTAATAGGTCAAATAAAGCCAACCCCGGAAAACTTTATTATTTTCCCTAATTTCAATTATATAGTAGTAAGATCCTGCTGGAAGCAAATCTCCAGTTTGCTGGAAATTTCCAGCCCAATCATTTTGGTAATTATTTTGCTTAAAGACCTGGAGCCCGTTTCTATCATAAATCGATACTTCTGATCCTGGATAGTTTTGAATATTTATGACTTTCCAAGTGGCTTCATTTCCACTCACACCTGGTGTTACAAGTCCTGATATAAAAATTTCATCATCTAAAAATCCGTCGCCATTTACATCATCATCTAAATTGTCTCCAATTCCATCACCGTCTGTATCAACAGATTCACTAGGGTCTAATGGGAAATCATCAAGTCCATCAATAACCCCGTCTTTATCAGTATCCTTATCGTTGGGATCACTTCCTACATTGTCCTCGTCCCCGTCTCCTAGTAAATCATTGTCCGAATCAAAAAGACAAGGGTCAGTTCCATTTAAAAGCTCTTGCTCATCAGTTATTCCATCATTATCATCATCCTGATCAATAGTATCTCCAATTCCATCAGAGTCACAGTCTGTATCATTTACCGTAAAAATTGTACTTATTGAAGCTGACCTAAATTGAGGAGTCGCAAGCTGTATCGCTGAAATGGTGCATGATCCAATGCCTTTTATTATAATTTGATCTCCTATTACTTCGGCGATATCTGTATTGCTGCTTATGTATTTTATTGCACCGGATCTGTTTGAAGTTGGTGGAGTAATGACAAAATTATTGTCGTTAATCAACTTATCGGGGATATTGAAATTTGTGAGTGTGGTTATTCCTTGTAATACCGTAATAATTTTTGTTTGGGTCAAAGCTGGGTTGAAGACACTATTTCCGGGTTGACTGATTTTAATGATCAACTCACCAATGTCAAAAATATTTAAGGTATTACCACTTAAAGTCGCGTTATTACCTGAAACTATGTTATAGTTTGGGTTCAATGAAGAATCGCTGGAGGCATTTATTCTGTAAGTTAAGTTTTCTTCAAAATAGATGAACTCAGGTTCTGGGGGGCTTATCGAAATATTTTGATTGGTTTTAATAACATCGATCACTGCCGAGGTGGTGGCCGTGAAATAATTCGGATGGGTAATGGCATCGGTTGTAAATGTAATGGATATGAGTCCTGATTGGTTAATATTTGATAAAGTATAGTTCCCTGGTATTCCAGATAGTAAAGCAGCAGATCCGCTTTCAAGAGAAACGATCACTGGAGCACCCGAGGTGGATGTTGCAGATACAGTAATAGATGTAAAATCCTTTAATGGCTTTTCAATGGGCAACGGATCAAAAATTATCGATTGGCTTGTTTTTAAAACAACTAAAGTTACAGTAACTGTTTTTGCGTCATAATTTTCATCTGGAGATATATCAGCAAACAAAGTTACTGTACCCACACTGTTGATTGTGACAGTTCTGGATGTAACACTTGCAATATTTGGATCTGATGACCTGAAGTTGAATGTTCCATTGTAGTCTGATGCTACGATTGGATCTATAATTTCAAAAGGAGGTATGCCGTAAGTCCTTGTTATCGTTGATGTAGAGTACCATTGAGCATTATAGAAATCATTTCTAAGAACAGTGAGTGTCATCGAAGCCAGAGCTGAGTTGTAATTCTCATCCTCAGCCTGAACTGCTGTTATTGTTGTGGAGCCGGCACCGCTAATTGAGATGGATAGTGGCAAAGAACTTCCCGATTGATTAACCCGACCTCGAGAGGTTGGAGTATTCACAGTCAATATATTTGATACGACTCTTGTGGCAATCATCTCATTATCAATCGAATAATTAAAATCCCCGGTACTACTTGAGGTAGCCATGACAGTAAAGTCTTGATCACCATATGTTTTTGTTAAATCAGGGAAATGAATAACGGGATCAGCTTTATTTACAATCAGAGTAATTGAGGAGTTTCCGCTATTGTAATTATTGTCAGATGATTGATTAACTAAAATAGTCGTTGACCCTGCCCCGGCAATGGTTACTGTATTACTCGAAACCGTAGCAATTGAAGTATCAGAAATCGTGTAGGAGAATAACCCTGTACTACTTGAGGTTGCTGTTAAATTGAAATCAGGATCTCCAAATGTTTTTGATATAATATTTGAGGCGCTGATTATTGGATCAGCTTTAAGAACATAAAGAGTAATTGTTTTGCTGGTAGTTAAGAAATTTAAATCCCCAGCTTGATCAATTATGATTGAAGTCATGCCAGCTCCAATTATTGTTACAGAACCAGTCGCAGTGACACTGGCGATAGTATTATCTGAAACTTGATAAGAAAACGCACCAGTACTGCTTGACACTGCAGCTAAATTAAAGACATCATCTCCAAAAGTCATTGTGATGACGTTTGATAAAGTTATCGGTGGAGAAATTTTATTTACGGTTAATGTTGCACTTATTGATGCAGATTCGTATCCCCCTGATGCTAGTTGATTGACGTTGATATAGGTTGAGCCAACACCCTTAATTGAAATAAGGGTTCCGCTAATTGTAGCAATAGAATTATTGGAAATACTATAGGATATATCTCCTGTGCTACTTGAGGAAGCCGAAATATTAAAATCAGGATCAGTAAAGTTTTTAATGAAATCGTCAAGGGACAAGTTTGGATCCAGTAGTCTGTAATCAAAGATTATATTTTCAGCCCCTGAGTAAATATTTCCAGCAAAATCTGTTGCGCTAACCGTTAGCGTGTATTGACCTTTTGGAATAGAAAAGGATTTGAAATCAAATTCATATGTCCAAACAGACTGAGATGCGGTTGCAGTCATCTCAATATTTTTTGGCCCAACACCTGAAAAATTTATTTTTGGAGTATTTTGAACATCTTCGGAAAATGTAGCCGTTACTGTGATTGTGTCTATAGGATAAACTATATTATCATCATCACTATCTGTTAAAATTAAACTTGGAGATGTTATATCTACTGAAAAGGTGATACTATCTACAGATGTCTCGTCTCCGTCTTGAACTCCCGAGACAGAGGAGTAATTATTCCCTGCAAGATCACTTCCACTTACAGTTATAAAGTGATCTCCGTCACCCGCGACGGATAGTGAAGATAAATCAACAGGGTAAGTCCATATCGATGGGTCACCAGAGTTTGTCATGACCTCATCTGTAATAAGTCCGCCAAAGCTTAACTTAGGAGTATTTTCCATCGGTTCACTGAATGTGGCGGTAATAAGAACAGTGTCACTTGCAACAAGACTATTGTCGGGATGATCATGAGTTAGAATAACTGTGGGGTGTGTAGTGTCAATTGTAAAAGTAATGCTGTCCACAGAAGTCTCATCACCATCTTGAATCCCGGAGGATGTCGTGTAGGGATTCCCTGCAAGATCACTACCACCACTAATGGACATAATATAATCTCCATCACTTGGTATGGTGAGGGTTGACATATCAATAGAATAATTCCAAATCGATGGATTTCCAGAATTACTCATTTGAGCGTCATTAATTAATCCACCAAAACTTAAAGCAGGAGGGCTATTGTCATAAACATCAGATATCTCATCTGCTGTTAATTTTCTATTCCACACATACAGATCATCTACAAAACCTTTGAATAGCTCGCTTGTATAAAAAATTTGAGTTCCAATTACAAAATCGGTAGTCGAGAAATTGGAAGCTCTAGTTCCATTATTTATTTGAACACCATCGATATAAATAACATGCTCATTAGTCGCTTGTTCAAAGGTTACCAAAACATGAACCCAACCATTACTAAAGAAAGAGTTTCCAGCATTAAATCCACCTGTACCCCATGTGCCAAATCTAAGATTTCCACCTTGAATACCTAAATGTTGGGCAGTATTTCGTTCACCAAATGCAAAAATCCATTCATTACCTGTGCGGCCAGGTTGATCAGGGTTTATCCAAAGGGAGTATGTATAGTCATTATCCAATAATTCTGGCATATTTCCACTGATGTAAGAGTTGTTATTTCCAGGGAAGTAGTATGCATTATTCGTCTGGCCATTTCGGTCTTGTCCATATTGAGGATTCCTTGCATTGACCAAAGTTGAATTTGCTATTTCATTAGTATTTCCATTGAAAGGAAAGTGCATCAACAATCCCGAGGTTGGAACAGAATATATAGGTTCATTGAAAGTAGCAGTTATATCAAAAGTGTCAGTTGCAACAAGGGTGGTGTCAGAATGATTGTGGGTTAGAGTAACATTTGGGGAATTTATATCTATTGAAAACGTAATGCTGTCAACAGATGTTTCATCTCCATTTTGTATTCCAGAAATAGCTTGGTATGGATTACCAGCAAGATCACTTCCGCTAATTGATATAAAATAATCCCCGTCACTTCCAACAGGGATTGAAGATAAATCAATATTATAAGTCCAAATCAATGGATCTCCAGTGTTACTCATTGGAGTATTAGCAAAAAGTCCACTAAAACTAATATTTGGATTATTGTCCATGGACTCACTGAAAGTTGCAGTAATTAAAACTGAATCGTTTGCTGTAAGCAAATTATCCGGATGATTATGGCTTAGGACAACGTCAGGAGAAGTAATATCAATCGAAAAAGTAATACTATCAACAGAGGTTTCATTCCCATCTTGAACCCCAGATGATAATAAACTACTATTTCCAGCGAGGTCAACACCACTCACAGATACATAATGATCACCATCTTGAACAATAGTTAAAGAAGATAGATCGATAGAGTATGTCCATATCGATGGATCACCCGAATTACTCATTGCAGTATCAGTAACCAGTCCACTAAAACTAAGATTGGGGGTATTACCCATAGGTTCACTAAATGTTGCGGTGATAAGGACCGAATCACTACCAATAAGAGTATTATCAGTATGGTTATGAGTTAAAACTACTGAGGGATGTGTAGTGTCTACTGTAAATTGAATAGTGTCAACCCCCGTTTCATCTCCGTTTTGAGTTCCATCAGATAAATCATAAGATGAGCTACAGTAGTCAGTTGCTGTAATCGATACATTATAAGTGTTGTCGGTTAATGAGTCAGCATCTATTGTAAAATTCCAGGTTGTTGAATTTACTGCTGTCATGTCAGTAAAGGGAGTTCCGTTATCAATTTTATACTGTGCAGACCCAGAAATATCCCTATCGAAAATAGCGGTTATTATAATGCTCTCACCAGCTCGGAGAAGATTATTTGGATGAGCTACTGAGTCGGTCAATGTGACAAGGGGGGTACAAGGAATTCCCCATCGTGGTAAAAAGTCAAGTAGAGAATCCACTGGGGCTGAAAGACTAAAGTTTGTTCTACTTGGATTGTGCTCAACACACCAACAAGATATGTCAGAATCGAATGCAGATGCAGATCTTAGCATATTATTCATATTGGAAATTGATCTAACATCCCAGCCTCCAATTGGTTGATTAAAACTTGAGGCCAAATAAAAAGTATTATTTGCAGTTGTAACATTAGCAACGTTCCAACCACTTATATTTATATTGAAATTGGAAGCGTTCTGAAAAGTTGAGGTTAACTCTCGAATATTTGAGGTATCCCAATTACTAATATCACTGTTAAAAGAAGTGGCATTTTTAAAGACAGAATTAAGTCTTGTACAATTTGTAACATCAAAAGTCATCACTGTACTTGATATTCCTGCTGATTGACCATTATTAAATAATACTGCCCCTTCAAACATCCTATCGATGTTATTTAAACTCGAAGTAATCCAATTTGATAAGTCCTGATTAAAAACATCAGCACCCAAAAACATTTGACGCATGCTCTCTACAGATGTTACAATCCAATTATTTAAACTATTATTATTATAACTATCAGCATTTTGAAACATTGCAAACATATTTTTTACACTAGAAACATTCCAACTGGATAAATCTCCATTGAATGCAGAAGCATTTAAGAACATCCATGACATATCTTCAGCTGCTGAAGTATCCCAATTTAGTAAGCTAAAAACCCCTGGAGCTTGACCTGAATTAAAGCTAGGGTTTGTACGAAACATTCCATGAAAATTAGTAACATTCCTAGGGGTCCAACCAGAAATATCTTGATTAAAATCTGATTCCATAAACATTTCTGACATATTAGT
>CAJVZM010000029.1 GCA_913020475.1 uncultured Flavobacteriaceae bacterium | reverse complement strand
ATATTTACGAGTTATTGCAACCTAAAAGTAATTGGAATACTAAAAGGAACCCTTACTGGTCTACCTCTTTGTTTCCCAGGAGTCATATTGGGTAATTTACCAATAATCCTTGCAGCCTCTTTTTCCAAGTTTTTGTCCGGGCCTCGCATTCTAATGTTCTTGATGGAGCCGTCTTTGGAAATAATAAAGTTTACATAAACCCTACCTTGGATACCCATTTCTTGTGCGATTTCTGGGTAACGAAAGTTTTTTCTGATATGTTTATTGATTTTCTCTTGAAAACAATCTCTTCTTTTAGATTTAGCAACCCTTTCACAACCCGGAAAAATGGGAACATCTTCAATTACCGCAAATGGAACATCAACATCATCAAAATCATCTTCTATTTCAACCTCATCAACCTCAACGATTTCTTCCTGATCGGTCTCGGTTGATTCAATTACGGTTTCTTCTACTTCTTCCTCATCCTCTACAACTTCAATGACTTCTGGGGCTGGGGGTGGTGGTGGGGGTGGAGGTGGAACTTTGATTTGCTCTGTTATGGGGATTTCCTCATCATCATCGTCTTCAACGTTCAATGCTTCATACCCATAGCCACTCCTGTCATAAGTTTTCCATTCAATTGCTTGCCACGATATGAATAGAACTGAAGATAATCCTATAATAAAGTAAAGACTACTGTTTTTTGATAAATCCGCCTTTTCATTCTTTTTGGGTTGCATTATGCTGACTATATTTAGTATGCTAAACTAAAAAAAAATCGATAATAAACAAGATTTTTTTTGTATTGACGGTTTCATTCTATGATTGGATCAATTGCTTATATTGATCTGCGCTCAACAAATATTTGAGTTGTTCAGGATTATCAATTTTAATTTTGATTAACCAACCTGATTCATAGGGTTCACCGTTAACGGCCTCAGGGGTGTCTTCTAAATCAGTATTGAACTCCAAAACCTCTCCACTAAGGGGCATGAACAAATCAGAAACAGTTTTGACAGCCTCCACTGTTCCAAAAACTTGTTCTCGCTCGAGGGTATCACCCACAGTTTCAATTTCGATGTAAACAATATCTCCAAGCTCCCGTTGAGCAAAGTCTGTGATGCCTACAATAGCAATTTCGTCGTCTAGCTTGACCCATTCATGGTCTTCACTGTATAGGAGATCGGAAGGAATATTCATTAAACTTAATTTATATTACAAACGCAAAGTAATACAATTCGCTTTTAGTTTCCAAAATTATAGCGAATGGTGATCCCAGAGCGTATAGAGGTTTGTGGAAAAGCAGTTGAAATGGCAAATTCAGAGAAATTATGATCGTAGAAAAAAATGCTGGTCAAATTCTTGGATAAGTTATAGTTTACAGAAAATTTGATAGACATTAGTGTTTGTCCGGCAGTTACTTGATTATTGTCATATTCTAAATTGCGCAGTAAGGTGATGTTTTTTCGGTATGAAAAATCTGCCTTTAGATTGAGATCTCCGCTTAAAGTAACCCTTCTCCCACCGACATTGGTCCTAATTCGGAGGTCTTTTAGACGATAGCCCATACCAACAATGTATTCATTACCACTTTGCTCGGTCAATAGGCTATTGTCCAAACTCAAAGACAAAGCCCTATCTCTTCTGATCTCTGCAAGGATTTTAAGTGAATTTTTAAACTCCACATCCAAACGAATCAAGGGATTGAATTGTTCTGCCAAATTGATATTAGAATAAAATCTTGAAGTTCTGAAATTACCCAAAAGATCTTTCAGAAAGGGCTGGGTGGAATCGTATTCCAAATTAGTTTGGTAATTGGTAAGGGTATAGTTCGAACGATAACCGTGGGTTATGGAAAAACGATTGAAAATTTTGGACAAAGATTTGATTTTGGTTAAGCCCGTGTACTTCAAATTCCAGTTGGGTAGGGGTGTGCTTCTGATAGGGTCAAAAGATATTTTGTTGGGATCGCTACCTGAATAGGCAGACAGAAAAGATGCCACTAAAACAGTTTGGTGATTTTTATTGAATCCTTCGGGAAATCCATCTTCATCGCGATTGTTGAGTGGAGTTCCACTAGTAACTGCCAAGCGATTGGCAATGATCAAACGGTTATCCCTGAAATTCTGAAAGTTGTGATTGACAATACCCGCCCCACCTGAAAAAGCTGTTTTGATCAATATGGTAGACATTCCAAAATTGCCATATTCGTTGGTATTAAGGGCGAGATAGTCCCTGTCCCGAATCAAAAAATTTTCAGACAGATTATTAGAATAATTCCGTTCGGCATTTAAATCGATGGTGAGGTCTTTCAGGGGGTTGATCTGAGCAGAAACATTTAGTTTATTATTGTGAACTTGAACAAAAGGTTCGTTGAAATTGGGAAAATCGGTCAACCATCCCCTTTTAGCAACCTCGTATCGAATATCGGCTTGTCTACCAAAAGTGAAGCCAAAAGAAGGATCTAAAGTACCCACGAATCCTACACTGGGCAGATAACCTGGAATGACTTTACCGTTATTTTCCGTGTAATTAAATTGTACTCTTTTGATAGATGAAAGGAGTTCAACAAAATAGGTAGCCCCTTTTCTAAAAGCGTTGTTTTTTGGTTTTTTTTCTGTATCCTGAGTCTGAAGATTATTGGCCGTCGCTCTTGCAAAAGGTTGATTAAAAGTAGACCTTTTGGGTTTTAATCCCAGTATTGTGTAGAGTTTATCAAAGGAAATCGATCCCGTTAGAGTTTTGGTATTAGCATTTTGAATGGTATTGACGACACCCAGTGGCAAACCATCTTCACTGGTCACGGCTGCCATGGCGTTGGAACCCCTTTGCCAACTGAAATCGCCAGTATAATTGTAATTTGCATCAATAAAATTGAGAAAAGGAATTAATCGTAAAGGAATTTTATAGTTCAATGACAAAGTCTGAAAATGACGGTCGGTCTGACCAGTATCCCAAATACCATCCCAGATGTCCAAACTTTTGTTGACCTTGCCCAAGGCATTATTGGGGTCATTTTCGAAGAAGTTTCGAACAATATTATTATTAGAGCCTGTGAAATTGAATCGCAAAGAACGAGTTAGGTTATGACTGATCGTATAGGACCAATCAAACAGATAATTTCTGAGTTGAAGATCCGGTAGGGGAAGTTGTTGTCCTAAGTCAACCCCCTCCATATAAACCTGTCGAAAACGCTGGCTGCTAAAATCTCGATTTATATTTGAAGTAATCTCTATGTTGTTGGGAATAGGATTGAAATTGATTTCTTTTAGCCATTGCCAATAACGCTTTCTGTTAAGAACTTTAATTTCTCTTAATGGATTAATTTCCAATGACTTGAAGGAATGACCATAGTTGACAGCCAATTGAAGGTTTTTATTGGTTTGTTTTTCAATTTCGTAATCGTGGTGTCGCAATTCGTTATACGCATAAGAAAAATCAAAGTTTTCTGGACTATAGAAACGGGTGGGTTTGTTCCCTGTTTTGTTTTTTCTCACCCCAATCAAACTGATGCTCTTTCTATGGGTATAGTCAATAGCTTGTTTATTAATAGAATCTCTTTGACTAATCGTTTTGGAAGTATCTAATCGGTCTTTCAACAGGATATCTTGATAAAAAGGATCATACTCTGGAGTGATAAAGGTTTCCCCTAAATTAAGATTGAGGGGGATTTGAAGCCCCCATTTTTCTGGCAGGAGTTTCCCAAGATTGATATTGGTCACTACATCGTACTGTTTCATATCCTCTCTATTACTTTGATTTGGCGATTGATCTATTGAGCCAAATCCAATAGTTGACATCCGAGCTGTAGCAGCTAAAGTAGCCAGATCAGCAAAATTGGCGTCCATTGCTCCAACTGCTGCCCAGCCGCCTTTGGAATCGATTCCAGCAATGCGCAATTCATTTAACCATACTTCTCCACACAAATCGTCTCCCAACTGCTGAGATGGGTTTTTTACCCCTATCATTAAAGTCTTTATGGATCCCAAGGAGGGATTTCCTTTCACGGCAAATTTGTATTTCTTAAATCCCGGAAGTGCACTGATGGGCGAAAACTCACTAACGGGATTTAATTCTTCATCAAAATAGGACACCCTGCCCAAACCAGAATTGTTGATAGCAGCGGCCTTAAGTTTTGCCAATAGCTTTATGGATACCTCCATGGCATTGGACTCTGGTATCCAAACTTCTTCAGCAGTAAATTGGTTGGATGAACTTTCAGAATAGTCTGTGGGTTTGAGTGGAATTTCGATTTGATAATAGTTATCTAAAAAGTCTGTCCCCAAGCGTATAAATGCAACCATACGTCGGTCATAGTTTTCACCAGTTCCCTCTCCGGGAAGTGGTTTTTGACCTACGATGGATTCAGCATGTAAAAACATTTTAAGATTTTTGTATTGTCGAATGTCCACATTCACATTTTTGTAAACTGCCCTGTAGTCCATTGGTTGAAGGTCGCATATCCTAATTGACATAGATTGCTCATTTTGTCGAACAATGGTATTGTTATTGTTTATCTGTTCTCTTTGAATGTCGGGAGGCAATACATAATTGATGGGAATACGGTTTTCGTTTTCCAAAATATTTACTGTGCTAATGTCAACTGTAGTGTTGTTGTTTTTAGTCAGGTTATTGTTTAGTTTTTGGTTGTATCTACGCCAGTCCCCCCTTACCAAATCTAGGGTACCAAAACGCAATACAACTGGCTGCTCAAAACCTTTAAGTACCATTCGCATAAAACGGATAGAACGCAAATCTTCGATATTGTTGATGGCCTCAAAATATTCATCAAACTGAGTGTCTTGATAGTAACCCTTTTGTACTGGTATTTTGAATTGAATCCAACGAGTGGTGATTTCATCTCCGTTGGGTACTGAGACTTTTACATTTTCACGAACATCTGTGATAAAAGGGTGATTACCAACCCCCATTGATTTTGAAATAGGTATACGATACTCAAAATAACTGTCGATCGTATTCATACTTTGATCTCGATTTATGTCTTCAGAATCTGGTTCGGTAGTATTTCCTCTATCGGTGTCAGAAAAAGCAACTGGGGAATTGCCTTGGGTACCGTTGTAATTCTTGTAACGGTCCAAAACCCCCCCGTTGGCAGCAACAAAAAATTGATAATTGTCACGAGCAGGATCCTCCAAAGGCCCGTTAGTGTAGACCAGCCTCTCTTGGTTGTCGTCCAAACCATCAAATCCAACATCTTGTACTACACGATCCTCAGAAACTGTATTAAATGCGTAGAGTAGCGATTGGGTGGAAGGTACTTTTCCCCAAGGGGTTTCATGGACTAAATTTTGACCGTTAAGCGCAGGTAGCCCATTTTCAAATTGTTTTCGACCGTCTTTAAGTATGTCTTCCGAGATATTTCCCAAATGAAAGTAAAGTTCACCCAAGTCGTCATCCTCAGAAATTATTTCACCAAAGGTATCCAACAACCAGAACTCAATAAATTCCACATTGGATTGTTCAAAATTTGTCGCATTAATGGGCCGCATAATCCCTGCCCAATTTTCGGCAGCATCGCCTCTAAATTCCTCCTCAGTCACGTTGTTATAGGGTCCTATTTCTAGAGGGTAATAAGCCAAGTCGAGTGTACTTTGAACCGTGGTAGTCCCCTGAACAAGATCTTGTTCGGGGAAAATTTCTTTGATAAAAATTCTTCGGGTTGTATTTAGTGAGATATCGTCATTGTTAATTCCCGATGGTCTCCCGCCGGCATAGAAGATAGGGTCAATGGAATACCATGCCAGTTTGGCCCTTCCAAAGCCGCTGCTGATCTCGTTGTTTTTTACCTCTGATCCTTTAAAATTTATAAAAGGGATACTGGAAAGTTTCCAAGAGTTGAAACCCTTGATATCGATGTTGGTTTGTGCGCCCTCAAAATCATCAATATATACATTCGATTCCCCTTGAAGTTGTGTGTTTTTAGGTTTACCAGCAATGAGATTGGCTACTTCCCCCCTAAAAGAGAGCATGGAAGGCACATTGGTGTCAATGGTGGGTATTTTATTTACCCAGCGGGTTAAGAAAGGGAGTTCGGTTGAAAAATTGGTGTTGATGCCGATCATGGTATTGTTTACCGGTTCGGTTCCATAGTTAGCTTTTTGAGTGAGTGGATTTTCACTCAAGTTCAAAAATGTTCCACCAAAAACCACTTTATCATTGACTTTGTGTACTATATTGACTCCAGTAAATCTTTTGTTTTGTTGGTTAAAAAAGGAATTATTTTCAACAGATATGTTGATGGGTACGTTGGAGGCTTGCAAAGCAGGGTCTAAAATTTTGACCCTACCAATGGCATAATTAACGGTATAGTCAATACCTTCTCGCAACACCCTTCCCCCTGCTGTGACCTTTACCGAACCCTTAGGTACATTAAATGCTCCAATGGGAATGCCATCTCCACCTTCTGATTTATAGCGCCCTTTGAGCTGAAATTTATTTTTTTCGGTTGTTTCCAATGCAGCAGCCTTGGTTTTGTGATACATTTCATTGAAAACATATCTTTTCTGGTTGGAGTTGTAGGTTTCAATATTTTTATATTGCTCTCTTTGTGAGTTTGGATTGTCCAGTAGCTCAAAAAGATATTCACCAAAAGGCTCTACATTGGGAAAAATAATTCTCCCGTATTGGGCTTCGATGGTAATCCCTGGAATATAATCAAAGAATCCATCTCCTTCGGGTTGTGGATCTTGATAAAAGTTAAGTTGGTCTAAATTGAAAGTGTTCAAGAGGACTCTTTTGTCCATTTGCTCTGGCCAAATGGATTTGTCAACAGGGCTCAAATAGTTGATAGGAGAGGGATCACAATAAAGGATATTGAGCCTGAAATTTTCCTCAGCAAGCTGAAAAGCTCCAGTATTGTATATGTTTTTCATCATCAAATCCCAAATGGGTTGACGCACATCCGTAATGTTACTTTTTAGCAGTTTCACCACCAAATTATTATTTACAATACTTTGGTTTTCCTCGTTAGGATTGGGGGTGACATCAGTGGTTTCCACACTTCCATTGGCAAATTCTCCTACTTGATAAACTTTTCCCTTAAAAGTATATTGGTAGGCCACAGCCAAAACTTCATCATTACTCAAGCGTTGATTCAGAGAGATATACCCCAATTGGGGGTGAAGCTTGTATTCACTTTGGCTGAGTTTTCTGGCACTTTCCAAAACAGCATAATCAAATCCCTCATTGACGTTATTATTGAAGACACCAAATGAACGAGAAACCGAGGCAATATCTCTAATTTCTTTACTTAAAATTCCTCCAATGCCAATGGTCTCGGGATTCAAGCGGTTGTTGTCATTAGAAGGAGGACTTGAAAAACTACTTACGTTAAAAAAGTTAGTTATATTATCATCGAGTTTGGTTTTGCTTGGATCACTTTCTCCTAGGTCCTGAAATCCAACAATATTTCGGATATTTCTTGTTTGTGATCCCCTATTGGTAATCCAAACTTCAATTCTTGTGATCCGAACAGGAGAATTAATGTAGGGATAGTTTTGGAGAAATTTATCGTAGTGATCTCTAAAATATTGTGCCAAGAAATAATGACGGTCTTCTTCGTAGTCTAGTGCAAAAATATTGAACTCCTGAAGGGTTCCTCCTCCTTGAGCAACTAAATTCTGTGATTGTGATCTTTGCTCAGAGAAAACAGCCGAAATAGTAGTTTTCCCAAATTTAAGATCGGTTCTTACCCCAAAAAGACTTTGCGCTCCCTGAATAAGATTACTGTTAAGAGGCATACTGATATTACCAATGCTGATATTTTGTAAAATCGCATCTTCCGTAACCTTACCATTAAGATAATCCGTAACATTATTCCCCAAGCCCATCATATTCTGGCTGGAAAGAGCATCTGCCTTTGACTTAAGGTTAAGTATTTTTTGTTTGGCTTCGTCATAAGTACTCTGATAATCTCCAATTTTTTGTTTTATTCCAGCTGCTTTTTCAGTAATATTTTTGGTACTAGACAAAAGGTTATCCGTTCTGGAATTGGTCATTTTATCTTCTGTATCGACTGACTCTGGAATGATGTCAGAAACTTCTACCAATTGGAGTGGGTTAAATTCAATTTTGACTAAATTTTGAAAGTCAAAAGTTGACTCTGTGTCGTAGTTGGCAGTAATTTGAAGGCGGTCTCCAATTTTACCTAACAAACTCAAACTGATCCTTTGGTCAAAATCAAATCCAAAGCTTCTACGGTTCCTTGGCGATGCCGCTGGATTGTCATTTTTTTGGTAACGAACACCCAAGTCTATTCCAACCGATCCCTGGGGAACAATATCAATCACATTACTTCCAAAAATAGACTGAAAAAATTTGCTGTTGACATATACCTCCGGAAGGAGGTTTTTTTGGGTTTCTGATAGGTTTTCGGCATTTCCAGCTAGGGCAGCTATTTTACCTTGAAAATATCCTTTCATCTGTTCGGCCAATACCATGGATTGAAATTCTTTTGGCGATATCACCAAAGGGGTATTGATGGGGTAACCGTCGATAGTTTCAGTAAAGTAATACATCCCCGTTTGGGGGTCATAGGTGTATTTTGAGCTGATCGCACTCGATTGAGTGAGGCTGGATTTGGATAAATCATAACTGCTCTCCACCTGACCCCATAGCGAAAAGCCACACATCAATAGTAGGGCAAGAAGAAAGTAATTTGAACTTAAATTTTTGTTCCTTTTATAATAGACCAAATAGATTTAAAGTTTATTCAAGGCGGATTTAATCAATTCCTCTACCGAACTATTAGGGTCGTCTTGAATGAGTTTATCAACAACTTTTTCAGAGGCTTTTCTTGAATAGCCAAGAACCTCTAATGCTGATAACGTTTCTTCTTTGATTGTATTGCTTTTGAAAACAGGAATTTCATCGGTTCCTTGCAAGCCTTTGATTTTATCTTTAAGCTCAATGATTACTCGCTGTGCCGTCTTCAATCCAATCCCCTTAACTCCCTGTATGGTTGGAACATCCTCGGTTGCAATCGCCTGCTGGATTTCGGCGGGAGTAAGAGAGGACAGCATCGTTCTTGCAGTGCTGGTTCCTATACCAGATATAGAAATTAAAAGTCTGAAAACTGCTCTTTCCAAAACCGTAAAAAACCCATACAAAATATGAGCATCCTCTCTGACTTGGAGGTGGGTAAATAGCTTGATATTTTCATCAGACGATAGACTAGAAAAAGTGTAGAGTGAAATATTAATTTCATAACCGATACCATTACAATCCACCACCACTTGGGTTGGGTTTTTTTCGACGAGCTTACCTTTAATTTGTGTTATCATTTTTTTGCTTTCAATTTTAATTTTTCTTGTGCGTCAATCCCAGCAATGGCTGCCATATTGACGATTTCATCTACTGAGGCACCCAATTGAAGGATGTGTGCAGACTTTTTAAGCCCCATCAAAATGGGTCCAATGGACAAGGTATTGTCCAATTCCTTGATGATTTTGTAGGTAATATTTGCCGCATCCAAATTGGGGAAAATTAAGGTATTGACATTTCTGTTGTGGAGGACCGAAAAAGGAAAGCGTTCTGCTAACATTTTATTGTTTAGGGCAAAGTCAGACTGAATAGGGCCATCGACTACCAGACCAGGAAACATTCTATGTAAGTAGCTAACGGCTTGAGATACTTTTTTGGCCTGAGGAAAAGGAGAAGACCCGAAGTTGTTGAAGGACAAAAGGGCAACCACAGGCTCCACCCCAAACATTCTGACAGTTTGGGAAGTCATCTGGGCTATTTTGGCCAATTCTTTGGGGGTCGGATCTACATTTATCGAAGTGTCGGACAGGAAAAGCATTCCTCTTTTGGTAAGCATCAAATTGGTAGCCGCTACACGGTCCACCCCTTTAGCCTTACCCATGACCTCCAAAATGGGTTTTACCACTGCAGGATATTTTCTTGAAAAGCCAGAGAGCATGGTGTCAGCATCACCTTCTCTGACCATCATAGCGGCATAATAATTCCGTTCTTTTAGTAAACTTTCACATTCATAAAGGGTTTTACCTCTTCTTTTCTGTGTTTCCCAAAAGGCTTTGGCATAACGCCCGCGGCTCTTAACATGTTCCTCAGTTTTAGGATCTAAAATTTTTATATCTCCGTCAAAATCAATTGACTCCATCAAGTTTTGAATGACTTCTTTATTGCCTAACAAAATAGGGATTCCAATTCTTTCCTCGTGAATGATTTGTGCTGCTTTTATCACATCCAACTGGTCGGCCTCAGCAAAAACGATGGACTTGGGCTCAGATTTGGCCCTGTCGTGTATCATTCTTAGGATTTTTTGATGTCCTCCCAATCGTTCGGCCAGCTCCGACTCGTATCGCTCCCAATCATCAATCGGTTTTTTAGCAACTCCAGAGGCAATTGCTGCTTTGGCTACCGCAACAGATACCTCAGCAATCAAGCGGGGATCAAAAGGTTTGGGGATGATGTAGTCTTTACCAAAATTGAGCTTTGTTTCTTCATAGGCAATGTTGACCTGCTCTGGCACAGATTGCTTGGCCAATTTTGCCAATGCCTCTACTGCTGCCATTTTCATCGATTCATTAATTTTAGTGGCCCTTACATCCAGTGCACCCCTAAAAATAAAAGGGAATCCCAAAACATTATTCACCTGATTGGGGTGGTCTGATCTACCCGTGGCCATAATAATATCTTTACGGGTTTTACAAGCCAAACCGTAATCGATTTCGGGAGTGGGATTGGCCATGGCAAAAACTACAGGGTTTTTGGCCATAGACAACAACATCTTCTCGTCTAAAATATTGGGTTGAGACAAACCGATAAAAACGTCGGCTCCTATCATGGCCTCAGCCAAGGAGGTAATTTGTCGATCTGTAGCAAATTCTGCTTTCTGGCTGCTCAGCTCTGGACGGGATTTCCTGATAACTCCCTTGCTATCCAACATGATAATATTTTCTCTTTTGGCTCCAAAAGATTGGTAAAGACGAGTACAAGTGATGGCAGCTGCACCTGCGCCTGAGACAACAATTTTCACTTCATCTATCTTTTTATGCGACAATTCTAAGGCATTGATCAATGCCGCACAAGAGATAATTGCAGTACCATGCTGATCGTCATGCATTACGGGTATGTCAAGCTCCTCCTTAAGTCTATTTTCAATTTGAAAAGCTTCAGGAGCTTTGATGTCCTCTAAATTAATTCCGCCAAAAGTAGGTGCAATGGCTTTTACGATTTCTATGAATTTTTCAGGGTCTTTTTCGTTTACCTCAATATCAAAAACATCGATATCTGCAAAGATTTTAAAAAGCAGTGCCTTTCCCTCCATCACAGGTTTTGAAGCTTCTGGGCCAATGTCTCCCAACCCCAAAACAGCAGATCCATTGGAGATGACAGCTACCAAATTGCCTTTGTTGGTGTATTTGTAAACATCATCTGGCTTTTTTTCAATTTCTTGGCAAGGAATCGCGACCCCCGGAGAATAGGCAAGCCCAAGGTCTCTTTGGGTTCGATAACTTTTCGTAGGATTGACTTCGGTTTTACCTGGTTTGGGCTTTGCATGATAAACTAAAGCTTTTCTCCTTTGTTGGTTTTTATTCATGGAATTGAGTTGTAATGTAAAAATAGTAAATCATCAACAGGTCTATTGAATGAATCTCAATGATTTTCTGATTATATGAAAACTCGAAAAAGAAGAGGAATTAAGCCAGAGCAAACCATGTCATTGACTCACAATATATTTTCCATAAAGATCAATGGGCTGCCGGTTGAAAGGATCAATTATTTCATCCAAAAGGACAGCGAAATTTCCACGACTGATATTGTCCATTGGTGCAAACTCAACCCCTAAAAACTCACTTACAGATTTTATTTTTTTTATCCAATCTGGAGGTAGCTTATTAGGCGAAATTGACGAATGTAAACGTATTAACCAAAGCAGTATATCATTATTTCTGAGTGATACAGGGGGTGATATTTTATCGAATACCAACATTACAGAAAGGGCGTGATCTAAATCCGACTGGGTCAGTTCCTTTTCAGGGAAAAACCATGTTTGATTTTCCCAGCCTACATTCATTCCGGTACCTTTCAAAATTCCAGTTGCTCCTATACGCTGATAGACTTTGAAACGAGGGTGATTTTTGGGAACGTCTAAATAGGGCAAAAGGTAACCTCCAGCGTTCAATAGTTGAGTTTGCACTTTCCTAACGCCCAATTTGGCAGGAGAGATATCTTCCTGAATACTCAATGCTGCCATTACTCCTGCTGCCTGTCCTATTTGCAAAACAACGGGTTGTAAACGGGTGGTGCCATTGGTAATATTGGTCACAGATATGGACTTTTCAGCCACGATAAAATTGTCAGTATTTATTGGAATTAAACATCCCATCGGCACACTATAGGAGGGAACAGGGTAAAAATGAAGTTCCGGTAATTGGGCCGCGTTAGGATGGCTGGCATGATGATGGTCAACAGGATAATCGCCAACAGCAATGCCCGTTCGATAGAGGGGCATTGACTGTTCATAAGGTTGGGCAACATCATTGACTGTTAGTGTAGTGTACCCTCTGATTCTTCTGGACTCTCGATGGTAGGGAATCAAAGGAAAGTTATCTGAAGTTGGAAATACTCCTTCTGAGAGGCCGTGGGTATTAAAACCCAAGTTAGTTTGTAAATAATACAAAAACTGTAAAGATTTCAATTTGGCTTTTTCAAAGGATTTGGTTCGCTCCTCCTCAGTTTGCTCCACCGCATTAACATAATAATCATTGCCATTAATCGGCCAATTGATCATCACTTTACCATTGGGTAAACGACCGTAGGACAACAAACTGTCTTTAGGCCACAAGGTTCTGATCATGGATTCCTTTTGGCAATTGTCACTTTGACTGCTACAATAAAAGAGTTCTGGATCATAATCCTTAGGTTTCTTAATAGTCATGTCTCTGCCGTAATCCTCTAAAATCATCACATAGGTCAAATCCTGAATGACATTATTTTCCACCTCTGGAGCAATATCCTCGCCATGTGCAGCTTTGCTGTCCATTCCCAAATCGTATGGCACCCCTACTTGGGCTGCGATGTCTCCCAATTCGGTAGCATCGATTACAATCTTGGCGTGGAGTGTAAACTTTTTCTCAGGGGCACTCACCTCAATTTTCCAACCCTTATCTTTTTTTTCAATGTGGGTCACCAGTGCTCCAAAATAAGTGGTGATTAAGGATTCATTTTTAACCATATTTTGGAAAATTTGATTTCCAACAGATGGTTCAAACAAATGATTGCTCACCCAACCAGTTTGTAAAGCCTTTTTACTACCATAGCGGTAGATCAAACTGTCACGGAATTCCCCCCAAATACCCGAGGGTAATTTAGTATTGCCGTCCACTGCACTGACACCAGCAGCAGTAAGCATTCCTCCCAGCCATGGCCCTTGCTCCAACAAGGTCGTCTCTACTCCTTGTCTTGCAGAAGAAAGCGCGGCCGCAACCCCACTGGTACCTCCTCCAATGACCAAAACATCGGTCTCTAACTCAACTTTCTCACAGGAGCAAAATAAAATTAAAACAATGGCCAAAAAAAAATTTAAAATCCTGTTCATCTCTTACAATTTTTTGAAAATATCATTTAGTTGATACAGGGCACGAGGAACGTGAAAACAACCTTTCCATTTCCCTCCTTTTAAGTGAAGAAAAACCTCCCCAGATCGATTCAAATATCCAAACCATTCACCTCCTCTTTTGGGATCTCTGAAATGGCTCCAAGTGTATTGATGAATTTTTTCAAACCAATCCCAGCAGGCTTTGGAGCCTGTCAATTGGTAGCCTTTTAAGAAACAAATCATGGCTTCCAAATGAACCCACCACAGTTTTTGATCCCATTCTAATTGTTGCGGGGGGTGCCCACTAGCATCTAGAAAATAAAAGATCCCTTCGTGTTTCTCGTCCCAACCCTTTTCGACAATAGACAAAGCCATCTCCATAGCCCTATCAATCCAATCCCTTCGATTCAATTGAACCCCCAAGTCCATAATGAACCACATAGCCTCCAAGCCGTGTCCCGGGTTGACTAAACGCCCATCGAAGGTATCTGAAAAAGCCCCGTCTGGAGAAATATTTTCCAATATTACCCCTCTTTCTTCATTCCAAAAAAAATGAAATATTTCATTGACACAATCCAACATGCGTTGCTCTTTTTCATCCGCTCCGACTAAGCCTTCCATTTCATTGTATAGGTTGCAAAGAATCATAGGCAGGGCAAAGTTTTTCAACTGTCTTTTCTTGGGGTATGACTTATCCCATTCTCCTTTGGGTTGATCTGACCTTTCTATAATTTTTTTCAACGTCAACTGAGCTGCAGTTTTATACTTTTCCTCTCCTGTAATGCGATGCATTTTTCCCATGGCCATGCAGGCAAAAGTGTAAGAAAAAATATTATACGGAACCACCAAAGGCTGTCCATCCCTTCGCAAAGAGAAAAACCAATTGAACGAGCCATCATGGCCATTTTTTTCGAGAAAATCGGATCCAGACTGGGCCATTTTCAGCCAAGATCTTTTTTTTTCTAGACCGTCATATAAAGTAGCAAACATCCAAACTTGACGGGCTTGTAACCAGACGAATTTATCGGTGTCAAAAACGTTATGTTCAGCATCAATACAGGTAAAAAAACCACCATACTCTTTGTCAATACTGTATTTCTCCCAAAACGGAATGACCTCATGGGTTAACTCCTTGAAATACAAATTTGCCAGAGCCGTATGTTTCATTTTTTTTCGTTTAAATATTCCAGATAGCGGTGGTAGAGATGACCCGCTTGCAAATAAGCCGATTGTGGACTCATAAAATGTGAAAATTCAAAAGTAATAGCCTCTGAAATTCCCATCCGACCAGCCGTCTCTAATTTATATCTCAACTTGTCCCATTTGATGGGTAAAAACTTGATAGGCATATCCCTGTCAAAAGTCTCTGAATTGATCCAAGAGGTAATTTTATTTTGATCCGCAAGTGATTTGTTTACCTTGACAAAATCTTCCAATTGGTCGTAATCGACATGACCGTCTTGGAAGGCAACTATATCGATACTTTTTTGGATTCCCTTAAAAATAGATTCCCACGTTTTAAAATGTTCATCCAAACTTATGGATTTTTCCCCACGGCTTTGATTGGTGTATTGCGAGAGATTTTTAACCCCGTCAATATAGGGGGAAATCAAAACGGGAAGACCTCCGGAAACCTGCTTACAATATTGACCCAATCCAGAGTATAAATCAATAATTCCGCCAATATTTTTATTACATTCTTGAGACAAATACCAACCCTTAAAAGCCTTGCTCTTTCCATAAAAATCCCATACCTCATCAATGATTTTGCAGTTGAGTCTTACCTCTTTTTCATAAGCTCCATTAATCCAATATTTTCCGGAATCATACAAACCAAAATAAAAATCCATATCGTTATCTTCGCTTAATCTAAGAAACATGGACACAAGATCAGTGAAGGGAGGAATCGCCTTTTCCTCTGTGGTCAAAACCCTAGAGGGGTAGGTAATCCAGTTTTTGTAACCGCAACGAATCAAAATCACTTTGTCGATCCCTGCAGATTTCATGTGTTTGAAATCAATAGACCATTCCTTTTCACCCCAGTTATGATGAGGAATATCATGACTGATTTCATCCAAAAAAGTACCTTTGATTAAAACTTTATTGGCCATATTAAATTTCTTCTTTTTTTAGAGGATCATACCAAAAATACTTTAAAATCAAAGAGGTAACCACGACCACCCCAAGAGATAGAGCCAAAGCATCCCACATTTTGATCATCAAAAAGATCGGCCAAACCACCAATGCCATTTGCCATACGACTCCAATCAATACGTTAAACATATCTCTCCCAAACATCCGATTGGGTAAAAAAGCGGGGGTGTCTTTTTGGACTTCCAATAAAACGGGATTCCAAAAACCCCAGGGTCTTACACTCTTATAAAAGTTTTTAAGTACTTTGATATCATCGGGTGGAGATAGGTAGGAACCGAGTA
>CAJVZM010000028.1 GCA_913020475.1 uncultured Flavobacteriaceae bacterium | reverse complement strand
CCCGAAAGAACTGGATTTTGAATCCAGCGCGTCTACCAGTTCCGCCACCGAGGCATTTTGATTTTTTTCTAAAGTAGGGCACAAAAATAATAAAATATTTTACCCTCCAATTTAAAATTTTCAATAAGGTGGTGCATTAATTTATTTTTAAATTTGTCAATAACTATTTTTTATGGAAACTCCCGCAAAAATTTTTGCATGTACTCAAAGTGCAAGCCTTGGTAAAGTAATCGCCGATCACTTTGGAATTAAGATTGGAAAAGTAAACTTTTCACGTTATAGCGACGGGGAGTTTCAACCTTCCTTTGAAGAGTCCGTTCGTGGTGCCCGAATTTTTATAGTAGGATCTACCCAACCCTCTTCCGAAAACTTGATGGAAATGCTATTGATGCTCGACGCTGCAAAACGCGCTTCGGCACGCCACATCACAGCAGTGATACCCTACTTTGGCTGGGCAAGACAAGATAGAAAAGATAAACCAAGAGTACCAATTGGAGCCAAATTGATTGCAAAACTATTAGAATCGGCAGGAGCGACACGCATAATCACCATGGACTTGCACGCTGATCAAATCCAAGGATTTTTTGAAAAACCCGTGGATCATCTGTTCGCCTCAACCATTTTCCTGCCCTATATCAATTCACTCAATCTATCCGATTTGACAATTGCCTCTCCCGATATGGGAGGTTCCAAACGGGCTTATGCTTATTCCAAATTCCTTACTAGTGATGTTGTCATTTGCTACAAACAAAGAGAGAAGGCCAACATCATTTCCCATATGGAACTCATTGGTAATGTTGAAGATAAAAATGTAATCTTGATAGATGATATGGTTGACACGGCTGGAACACTGACAAAAGCCGCTGATTTGATGAAGGAACGCGGTGCCATTTCTGTTCGAGCAATCTGCACACACGCTCTGCTTTCCGGCGATGCCTATCAAAAAATTGAAGGCTCACAACTAAAAGAATTGATCGTTACCGATTCTATCCCTTCAAAAGTTAGTCATCCTAAAGTAAAAGTGTTATCTTGCGCGCCATTATTTGCTGAGGTGATGAAAAATGTTCATTACAATCAGTCAATAAGCTCGAAATTTATAATGTAATAACAATTTCATGAAATCAATTACCATAAAAGGATCCAAAAGAGAAAGCGTAGGCAAGGTAGCGACCAAAGCTCTTCGTAATGCTGATAAAGTTCCCTGTGTATTATATGGCGGTGAAAATCCACTCCATTTTTCCGCAAATGAACTTGATTTCAGTAAGTTAATTTACACCCCCAATGCCCACACTGTAATTCTTGACATTAATGGAGATCAAAAAATAAATGCTACTCTTCAGGACATTCAATTTCACCCTGTAAGTGATAAAGTTTTACATGTTGATTTTTTCCAATTGTCCGACGATAAAGAAGTAAATATGGAAATACCCGTTATCATCGAAGGCTCTGCCCCTGGAGTGATGCTTGAAGGAGGCACATTGGTCAATAGCAAACGTAAGCTCAAGGTCAGAGCCTTACCCAAAAATTTACCCGATTTTATAAATGTAGATATTTCCTCACTCGAATTGGGAGATAAAATTTCAATTGTCGATTTGGAAAGTGAAAATTTCACCATCCTCCATCCTGATAACACAGTAGTATGCAAAGTAAGAACCTCTAGAGCTTCAATGATTATTGAAGAAGAAGGAGAAGCATTAGAAGGTGAAGCTGCAGAAGAAGGAGCAGAAGCTCCCGCAGATGGCGAAAGCAGCTCTGGAGAGGAATAAACAATTACGATCAATTATTCTAAAAAGCATCTTCCCTTGAGATGCTTTTTTTAATTTTACAATATGCTATTCAGGTGGCTTTTTGGCAAATCAAAACCCAATGACATGACTAAATACTTAATTGTAGGGTTGGGAAATACAGGTAATAAATACCATAAAACCCGGCACAATATCGGTTTTGAGGTTGTTGATTTTGTGGCCGAAAAGCATGAGGTTCAAATGGCAGATCTTAAATTGGGAACAATGGGAAGCTTTAACCACAAAGGAAAAAAAATTTTTCTCCTCAAACCTTCCACCTTTATGAACCGGAGTGGAAAATCGGTCAAGTATTGGGCCTTAAAGGAAAATATTTCCCTTGAAAACATTCTAATTATCACAGACGATCTTCATCTCCCCTTTGCATTGTTGCGACTAAAAGGCAAGGGTAGTGACGGTGGTCACAATGGTCTAAAAGACATAGAATCCCAACTCAATACTCCATATTATCCAAGACTTCGCTTTGGTATTAAAGGTGAAAAAAGAATATTCAATCAGGTTGATTTTGTTTTGGATAAATTCACTGATAAAGAAGAAGAAAAGGTAACCAAAGTATTACCAAAATGCAATGACATTGTTCTTTCCTATACCCAAATTGGTTTGGACAGAACCATGAATAAATTTAACACCAAACCTCCTAGGGTAAAGTCATAAAAATTCCAACAATTGAATGTGAAATATTTCCCTGCAGATCTTTGGTTGTGACCTTCCAGTAGTAATAACGATCTGAGGTCAAATCGACAGAAAAGCTGGTGGTTGTCAAACCCTCTGCAGCCATATTCAAATCATCAGGATCAACTCCCAAATAAACATCATAACTCTTGATATCGTTGTCCAAATCAACCACCTCCCATCTCAATGTGTAAGTTCCATTATCTAAGCTGATCTGTGCGTTGTTTTCTGGACTTAGGAGTTTCGCAGGAAAAGGGAAGTGACTGCTGATGGGAAGTCCCTCTAAATAAAAAGTCCAAACTTTGCTTTGGGAAGTATTTTCAGTCTGTTCAGATTTGGAATTGATCCACCAAGAATATTGTTTGCCACGATTCAGTACCATACTTGAAAAAAGTCGTGTAGTTAGTTTTTTTTGATCCAAATTGGTTAAAATGTCTCTGACGACCAATTCATATTTATCTGTATGAGCAGCCTCTTGCCACACAAAATTTACTTGGCTCTGCTTATCACTCACCACTACATCAGTGTTGCAATTATCATTGTTCTCAGGGGCAATCAAAAGTGCAGCCTCGGGATCTGGAATGACCTCTTTTTTACAAGCAATTGTCATCAATAAAAATAAAAACAAACACCTTTTCATCAACGCTTTAATATTTTAAAATTTTCTATTCTGTCACCAGAAATGACACGAATTAAATACATACTGGGAGGATAATATTCTACTGGGATTGGACAACTTCTATTAAGTGGATTAAGTACAACCTCTCTTTTATACAAGAGTTCACCTTGTAAATTAAAAAATAAAATTTCCGCTTGCATGGCACTTCCTCCAATCGCAACATGAACGGTTTCTGACGCAGGATTAGGGTAAACATTCGAATCCTCTGCTACATATATTTCTTTCACCAGACTTCCTTGACAACTCAAATCTGTAGTAACCTCCAAGGTATTCAATCCCGCACGAAGAGCCAAACGATGCCTTCCCGTATTATAGCTATAAATATTACCATTGAGACGAATCTTATAATTTTCTGCCCCTGATAAATCAACTGTTACTGATAAATCTTTTGCATTGAGTTGAGTGACTACACTTAGAGGGTCAGGATCTAACAATGATGTATTATAACAGGATTCAAAATCCGTGTTCATAGGAGAGCTGATGCATACTGTATAATCCCCCTTGGCCAGATTAGGAATCTTTATTTCACTTTCATGAGTAAATGATTCTACCTTTTCAAAACCATTGGGTCCACTGATGCTGAGTTGATAATCGAATTGAGCGAAGGCTGAAATAGAAATAGCGCCATTGTTTTTTCCAATACAAGTGGGATTTGACTTTTTTAAACTAAAATTGTCGTTGGAATAGAGATCACAAACATCTCCCAAACCGTCCTCGTTGGAGTCAGATTGATCTGCATTGGAAATCGTTGGGCAATTGTCCAAGTTATTCGGCACCCCATCATTGTCAGAATCCAAAACAACCGAACCTTTGAAACAAACACTGATTGAAAAAACGTTCACAAAACCCAAAATAAGATCATCAAACCTATCCTCTACCTCAAGTCTCCATCTTCCTTTAAGGTTTTTTCCGTTAAAGACTGATAAGTCTCCTTGGGGTCGATACCTTCCTGTAAAAGGTGGTAATGCAAAAACAACAGGAACGGTTGCCTCTTGATCAAAAACCGTTTCAGTGAAATCCTCCTGATCATCACCGAGATTTTGGGCCAATTTAACTTTTGTGTTATCTGGTGCGACCAAGTAGATCGATATATCTTCAATATAGCTGTGGTCTATGGTCAAGTTAACATTGATATCTTCGATCACTGCCTGATCGTATATGTCTAAATTCACCCTTGTGATCTCGGAAAAACCCCCTTTCGCATCAACGATTCTAGTCGGCAAACCACTCGCATCATAAGTATTACAATTGACTGAATAAGTACTGAAGCTTCCCACTTCAGAATAGGCTCCTTCGCCACAAGCATTGTTGGGCTTCACCCTCCAAAAATAAGTAGTTGAAAAATCCAACCCTTCTATGGTAGTAGAAGAAGATTCTACACTTTTGGAGAGGGTTAAACTCGAAAAGGTTTCCGATTTGGAAACTTCAACACTGTATTGGTCGGCGTTTTGCAGTGATGTCCAACTCAAACTTACGGTTCGGCTTTGTTCTTGTTCAGAATTGGCAGGAGCCAATATTTGAATTCCTTGAAAGTCATCTTTTCTGATTTTTACCTCCAAATCAATTGAACGGGTCAAAGTCTGTCCCTCTGCTCGTAAGTTCAAAAACAAATCCTGAGTAGGGAGGTTTTCAAAACCCGAAATATTTATAGTTCCAGAAAGGTCTGCATCCGTCAGCTGTGATTTAGAAAACTGAGCAGAAAGGGCTGAAGGAAGTTCGCTGAAACTCAAGCTTACACTTTCGTTAGTATTTGAATAAGTCTCAAAATCAAAAGCGAAAGTTACATCGTCTTGACAAGCATCCAGATTATAACGGTCGAATGTCAATACAAAAGGAGCTGGGCTAATTTCGATATTGCTGGAGTTGACTGCAAAATAAATGGAGTTGTCTGGCACAATTTTGATTCTGACCTGGTCAGAAGTGATTCCCCCCGGAACAGTTATTAACTCAACGCCATCGTTGGGCGTAGAGGAAAGTAAGGGAATTTTAAAAGTATCTCCCCCGTCTGTGGACAAAAATACCGAGACAAATTTTGTGTTGATGGGAGCCTGATCGGTTTGTGCAACCTCCCAAGTCAAAGTTTGTTTGGATCCCGCTTCCCAAAGAATTCCTTCTTCATTTTGTGAGCTGACTTTAAAAGGTCCTGCATCGGAAATGATTTTAACTACCTTGATATCAAAAGCCATTCTACCTCCTGCTCCGGCGGATGTGGGATAACGATCTCTTGCCGTTACCCCCCAAGTCATTATTCTGTCGACTAGAGATACCGTTTCCCATTGACCTCCAGTCTGTGGGTTTTCTATTGTCAAATTCCCTTCCAAAACAGCATCCATTTGTGGAACGATTCTTATGGGTCTGATGGAAGGAGGCAGCGATCTTACCTGAGCCCCTGAGTGATTGTAAGGTCCAAAATTAGAAACATCCACCTGACCTGAATCCAATTGCTCCCAACAATAATATAACGTATCCCCGTCGGGATCACCACCCGTAGCTTTGAGTTCATAGGCAGTTCCAATAGGTAAGGTATAATCCCGTTCAGCAGAGACTGTGGGCATTTGATTTTCATTAGTAGACGATAGATAACAGGAGTTTAAGTCAATATACTCGTTGATGTTATGTATGCTGTTGAAATGAAAATAAGGGTCACTATGGGATTGGACATTGTCAAAACCAACTATCCCAGCATATCCCATAATGGTAGAACCACTTCCAGGTTCAGAATTGAAACCTTCAAACTCGTTTTCGTGAGAAAAAGTATGATAAGCTCCAAATTGATGCCCCATTTCGTGGGTAACATAGTCGATGTCAAAATGATCATTCAAAAAAGGGTCGTTTACAGTACCCTGAAAAGAATGTGCGCTAAAAGCCCTTCCTTTAATACCATTTTGACAAAGACTTCCCACGGTACCTGCATTCCCATTTCCACCATTCGTAGTATAAGCAAATAGGTGGCCTATATCATAATTCTCAGCACCGAATTCATCGTCCAAGACCTTTTGAACCTCTGAGTTTAAGTCATCATTGTAGGGGTCAGTATCGACATTTGGAAAGATCAAATCGATTCCTGTAACCAGTTCCAAGTGTATGCCCAATTCTGTTTCAAAAATTTCATTAACGCGATTGATGGTACTGACCACGGCCGCATAGGCGTCCTCTTTATTAGTCCCGTTAGTGGGGTCATTGTCTCCCCAAAAAGAGGTATAGCCCCCTGTGGTTGAAATAGCCAGTCTGAATGTTTTGATGACGCCCGAATTAATTTTTATAGAACTTTTACGGTCGGTATTAGAAAAGCTTTTATCTCTCCAATTGTTTGCTAAAGAAGTAGCACATTGGAATTTTTCTAAAGTGGTTTCCACTGATCGCTCATAAGATAGATAACGATTTTTTTGCCCCCCTAAAGGCTGTAAAAATCTGCTTTCTCCGTTGGGATATCGTATCCAAGCATTTATTCCTATAGGAGTGTGGGAAAGTCTGATATGTACATCCGGGCGTTCTTTACTTCTTCCAACAAAAGTTCTGATTTTAGGAAATGTAGCTTGCAAGTCAGCGGATAACACCGCTGCGTAATTTAGCTCAAAAACTTCCTCATTCCCCCATTCGTTGGGTAAAACCATTTCCAATTGGTATTTTCCTTCTATAAAATTAATCCCCTTCGAAGGGGTCAATGTATTTTGAAAAGCATCCACATCCAAATCCATCACAAAGCGCACGTTATTATTCGAAATGGGTACATGTCCGATGGGATAATCCGAAGCCAACGACCAAAATTGCTGCGCATGGATACCCGACAAACCAAGAAATACAGTGAAAATTAAATAAAGACAAATACGATATGATGTCAAAATTGATTTTTTAGATTCTTAATTTAAAAAAAGAATAGGAAACCAGAAGTATTTTAGATGTACTTTTGATTAATATCAAAACTTTTAGATGGAGGTCATCCATAGTATTTCAAATTATCGTCCTCAGAAGCCTGCCATTCTGACCATTGGAACTTTTGACGGAATCCATATTGGGCATCAAAAAATCATTTCCAATCTGGTAAAAAAAGCCAAAAAAGAAGATTTGTGTGCCATTGTACTGACCTTTTTTCCCCATCCGAGGATGGTTTTACAAAAAGAAACCCAACTCAAAATGATCGATACCTTGGAGGAAAAAACAAAACTTTTGGAACAACTGGGTGTCCAAGTTTTGATCATTCAATCTTTTACTCCAGAATTTTCAAGAATGACCGCCATTGAGTACACAAGAGATATTTTGGTCAACAAGCTATGCATCTCCAAACTTATTATTGGATACGACCACCGCTTTGGCAGAAACCGAGAAGCAACCGTTGAAGATTTAAAACACTTTGGTTCGGATTTCAACTTTACGGTAGAAGAAATTCCTGCTCAAGATATTGAGTCCATAGCCGTAAGTTCCACTAAAGTAAGAAATGCCATCATATCGGGAGAAATTAGAAAAGCTAATCAGTTTTTAGGAAGACCTTTTTCCCTAAATGGACTTATTGTGGAAGGTGACAAAATTGGAAGAGAAATGGGCTATCCTACTGCAAATCTAGAAATTGAAGAGGATTACAAACTAAAACCACAAAAAGGGGTTTATCTTGTACAAAGCAGTCTTAATGGTAAGAAACACTTTGGAATGATGAATGTTGGTAAGCGTCCCACTGTTTCGGGAAAGAAAACCAGAATCGAAACCTGTTTTTTTGATTTCAAAGGAAATCTGTATGGGAAAAAACTCAGCATCGACCTTTTGGAAAAAATCAGAGACGAACAGAAATTTAATTCTTTAGACGCATTGAGTGACCAACTCAATACAGACCAAAAAAGCTGTCAAAAATTAATTCCAAATTACCTTTAAATTTGAATTAATCCATTGGTTTCCTCTACCTTTGCAACGAAAAAATAATCACATGTTACCGCTTGCATACCTTAGAGAAGAGCCCGAAAAAATCAAAGAGGGTTTGGCCAAAAGAAATTTTCCACAGCCGGAACTGATAGATCAATTGCTTGAATCAGATCAAAAAAGAAGGAAAATCCAAAGTCAATTAGACGAAACCCTTTCCAAAAGTAATCAACTAGCCAAAGAAATTGGAACCCTTTTTAAATCAGGACAAATAGAAAAAGCCAATGCATTAAAGAGTCAAACGGCCGATCTAAAAACTGCTGGAAAAGTCCTTCAAGAGGAACTCCAAAATATTGAAGTATCCCTTTTGTCCTTAAGAACGCAAATTCCCAATGTACCTGACGAGAGTGTACCTTCTGGTAGCTCGGAACATGACAATGAAGAGGTTTTCAGTGCAGGAGTTATACCCAATTTAGAGGATAATGCCCTTCCACACTGGGAATTGGCCACCCAATACGATTTGATTGATTTTGACTTGGGCAGCAAAATCACTGGCGCTGGATTCCCCGTTTACAAGGGAAAAGGTGCCAAACTTCAACGAGCACTGATTCAATATTTTTTGGATAAAAATACCGCTGCAGGCTATACCGAATTTCAGGTCCCTCACCTAGTCAATGAAGATTCAGGATTCGGAACCGGACAGTTACCCGATAAAGAGGGACAGATGTACCACGTTCCCGAAGACGGACTATACCTCATCCCCACAGCCGAAGTACCTTTGACCAACCTTTTTAGAGGTCAACTGCTGGAGGCCAAGGATTTGCCCATTTGTCTGACCGGTTATACCCCCTGTTTTCGAAGAGAAGCGGGAAGTTATGGCGCCAACGTCAGGGGACTCAATAGGCTACACCAGTTCGATAAAGTAGAAATTGTACGGCTGGAAGAACCTCATAATTCAAGAGCGGCTTTGGATCAAATGGTGGATCACGTTAAAGAGATTTTAGAGGAATTGGAACTCCCCTATAGGATTTTAAAACTTTGCGGCGGAGACCTTGGATTTACTGCGGCATTGACCTTTGATTTTGAAATTTTCTCCAGTGCACAAAAAAAATGGTTGGAGATCAGCTCTGTCTCAACTTTTAACAGCTTTCAATCCGAGCGTTTACAACTACGGTACAAAAACAAAAACGGAAAAAAAGAAGCTGTTCACACCCTCAACGGTAGCTCACTGGCTTTGCCTCGAGTTTTAGCAGGCCTGTTAGAAAACAACCAAACAACTATTGGAATAAATATCCCAAAAGCATTGGTTCCCTATACTGGTTTTGACACAATCGATTGATTAATGATAGTCTATAATTTAACTTGTAATGTGGATCTGGAAGTCGAAAAACAATGGGTCGAATGGGTTGATCTTCAACTCGGTCAAATGTCAAAATCTGATAGAATAAATAATACATACCTCCTAAAACTAAACTCCAACTCCCCAAGCAAGGGCAGCATCTATGCCCTGCAGTATCTAATCTCAAATCAGGAAACACTCCAAAATTTTTTAAAAAACGAAGACCAAATTTTAAAAGAGCAGATCAGACTCGCTTTTGGAGAAACCGTACTTCATTTTAGCAGTCAACTCGAAATAATAAAACAATACTGATGAAACCCCTATCTCCTAAGAAAAAATTAGGACAACATTTTTTGAATGATATAAATATTGCTCAGAAAATAGCGGATTTACTTCAAGATCAATTTTGTGAAAATATTTTAGAAATAGGCCCTGGTACGGGAGTACTTACCCAATTTTTAATCCCTTACTCCCAAAACTTAAAACTCGTCGAAATCGATACCGAGTCAGTAGCCTACCTCAACCAGAGATATCCTAAGTTTCAAAAAAACATCTTAAGCGAGGATTTTCTAAAAATGGATCTTTCAAAAGTTTATGAGAACCAAAACTTCTCCATCATTGGTAATTTTCCTTACAACATCTCAAGTCAAATCGTTTTTAAAGCCTTAGAATACCGTCAATACGTCCCGTTTTTCTGTGGGATGTTTCAAAAAGAAGTTGCCCAAAGAATCTGCGAAAAACCTGGTACAAAAGCGTATGGCATACTCTCTGTTTTGTGTCAAACCTATTTCCATACCCAATATCATTTTAGTGTACCACCGGGAGTATTTTCCCCACCACCAAAAGTGGATTCGGGAGTACTCTCTCTTCAGAGAAAGGAAGATTTAATCATCGATTTCGATGAAAAATTACTTTTTAAAGTTGTCAAAACCAGTTTTCAGCAACGCCGAAAGACCTTGAGAAACAGCCTTAAAATTCTGAACATTCCCAAACTTATTTTAGAAGATAGTATCTTTGACCTGCGGCCTGAAAAATTATCCGCAGTACAATTCATAGAACTAACTAAAAAAGTGGGAAATGCCAAAATTTGAAATCAACAAAAATGGGATAAAGTTCATTGAGGAGTTGATCGATAATGGCGCAGACCAAAAATTGCAAAAAACTCTCAGGGACCTTCACTATGCTGATATTGCTGAGATCATTGACGAACTTTCCACCGGTCAAGCCACTTATTTGGTCAAACTACTAAACAGCGACAGAACAGCCGACGCTTTGGCCGAAGTAGATGAAGACATTCGTGAAGGAATTTTGGAAAAGCTTTCCGCCAAAGAAATTGCAGAGGAAATCGAAGAACTGGATAGTGACGATGCCGCTGACCTAATTGCTGAGCTACCCGAAGAACGTCAAGAACGGGTCATGTTACAAATCTCTGACAGCGAGCATTTGGAAGACATACGCGAACTACTCACCTATGACGAAAATACCGCAGGAGGCTTGATGGCGAAAGAATTGGTAAAGGTAGAGGAAGGACTCAGCGTACTCAAATGCCTAAATGCCATGCGCGCCCAAGCAGAGGAAGTGACCAGGGTGCACTCCATATATGTGGTAGATGAAAACAATATCCTTAAAGGACGGCTATCACTAAAAGACCTTATTACTGCCAATTCCAGAGCCATCGTTAAAGACATTTACATCCCAAAAGTAGATTATGTTGCCGTGGACCAACCTGGAGAAGAAGTCGCCGATATCATGTCCAAATACGACCTGGAAGCCATCCCCGTGGTCAACAACAAAAAACAACTTGTGGGGCGTATCACCATCGACGATATCGTAGATCTGATCAAAGAAGAGGCCGAAAAGGACTACCAACTGGCCGCAGGTATTTCCAATGACGTAGAGGCCAATGACGGAATTTTTGAACTCACTAAAGCCCGATTACCATGGCTTTTTCTCGGACTTTTGGGCGGGCTGGGGAGTGTGTTTATCCTTCAGGGTTTTGAGCAAGTTATGGAACTACCCGAACTAAGAAGCTTGTTTTTCTACACCCCACTAATTGCGGCAATGGCCGGAAATGTTGGAGTACAATCCTCCGCTATCATCGTTCAAGGTTTAGCCAACAATGTAGTCAAAGGATCACTTGTCAATTTACTTTTTAAGGAAATTGGACTTAGCCTGATCAACGGTTTGACTCTTGCCCTAATCCTTATTGTTTTTGGTTTAATCATTCAACAAGACCTGAGCATCAGCCTTACCATCGCAGGCTCCATGATGGGCGTCATTATCATCGCTGCATTGATAGGGACTTTTATTCCAATAATTCTCAACAAAAGAGGAATCGACCCAGCCATCGCCACCGGGCCTTTTATCACCACCGCCAATGACATCTTTGGGATTTTCCTTTTCTTTTATATGGCCAAAATATTTTTGGGCTTTTAATCACAGTACATGAAAGTTTTACACCTAGAGGAAAATCACCCTGCCCTTATCGAGGGGCTGCAAGCCTTGGGATATCAGAACGACATGGCTTACTCAGATTCGCTTGATGAAATCATGAACAAATTGGATCAGTACGATGGACTTATCATCAGAAGTAAATACCCCATAAACGATGATTTTTTATCTCACGCGAAAAACCTAAAATTCATCGGTCGTGTAGGGGCAGGACTTGAAAATATAGATACCGAATCCGTAGCCTCCCGCAACATTCATTTGATCAACGCTCCCGAAGGTAATCGAAATGCTGTGGGAGAACACTCCCTGGGCATGCTTTTGTCCTTGATGAACCGACTCAAAGCTGGGCATGACGCCATACGATCTGGTCAATGGGACCGAGAAGGGCATCGGGGTTGGGAACTTACTGGCAGAACTGTTGGCATAATCGGTTATGGAAACACAGGTAAAAGCTTTGCTAAAAGAATCTCAGGTTTTGATGTCAGAACCCTTTGTTACGACATTCTGGAAAATGTAGAAGATCAATATGCCCGACAAGTAGATTGGAAAACTCTACTGGCCGAGTGTGAAGTCATCAGCCTCCACATTCCACAAACCAAACTGACACAAGGAATGGTCGATAAAAAATTTATTGAAAATATGACCCATCCCTTTTGGCTATTGAATACCGCTCGAGGTTCCGCTGTGGTTACAGAGGACTTGGTCTCCGGTCTTCAATCGCAGAAAATCATCGGAGCTGGCTTGGATGTTTTGGAATACGAATCATTATCCTTCTCCTCCATTTTTAATGAACAAAAATTACCACTTGCACTTCAGTATTTAATTCATGCAGACAATGTGCTGCTAAGCCCGCACGTCGCCGGTTGGACCTATGAAAGTCATATCAAACTCGCAACCACCATCGTAGAAAAAGTGAAAAAGCTTTTTTTTTAGCCATTATCCTTAACCACAAACTGTGCGGTCTGAAGGGTTCTTTGCTCCAAAAGAATTTCGCCAACCATATTTTTGATAAAGTTTATGGCAGGTTTGTCAAAATGACGAATTGTGTAGAGGGAAACACCGTTATTGACATTGACCTTAAACTTGGTTCTTAATGCATTTAACAAAGGTTCCAACTTACTATATTTATCATAGATACATAGGGAGAAACTGATTGCAGAGTTTTGGATCATCTCCACCCGCATTTGGTATTGATGCAAGAGCGCAAAAATCTCACTTATGTTTTCCTCTATGATAAAAGAGAAGTCCTTAGAGGACAGCTTCAGTAAGGTTTGTTGATTTTTGACAATATAGCAAGGAACTAATGGATCAAGTGTTTTCCCCTTAGAAACGGCAGTTCCAGGATCATCGGGATTTTCGAAAGATTTTACATAAAGGGGGATTTCCTTGCGTTGGAGGGGTTGCAGTGTTTTGGGATGGATGACAGAGGCTCCGTAAAAAGCCAATTCAATAGCTTCTCTGTAGGAGATTTGATTCAACAACACTGTGTCATTGAAATTTCTAGGATCACCGTTTAGTACCCCGGGGACATCTTTCCAAATTGTAACCGAATGAGCCCCTAAGGCATAAGCAAAGATGGCAGCACTATAGTCGGATCCCTCTCTACCCAGAGTGGTAGTTAATTCATTGGAGTAACTACCAATAAAACCTTGTGAAATTAGAGTACTTTTTCCTTTGACTTCTTTTTTAATGGCTAACTCAGTAGCGGTCCAATACAAATTGGCATCACGGAAATAGTCATCCGTTTTGATGCAGTCTCGGGCATCCAACCAATAGTTTTCTATCCCCTCCTTTTTCATATAATGACTGATGATGGTGGTGGATACCAACTCCCCTAAACTCACCACTTGATCATAAATCAAACTATACTCTTCAGCATCGGTATTCTGTAAAAAGGTTGAAACGTAGTCAAAAAAGGTATTTACTTTTTTGTTAATTTCGGTGCTTTCTGAATCGAATAAATCCTCAATAATACGGTGATGATTTTCTTTTACCTTCTTTAAGTCTTCAGGATATTTATGTTTGTTTTCAAAAAAGGAATGAACCACTTGTTCAAGAGCATTTGTGGTCTTTCCCATGGCCGAGACCACGATCAAAGTGTCTTTAAAACCCATATGTTGTAACACACGCACTATATTTTTGACCCCTGCAGCATCTTTGACCGAGGCTCCTCCAAACTTGAATACTTTCATTCTTATAAATTAATTTTTGATATATAGTTTTCTATGCTTTGTTTGTCCATTTGTACGGTCTTCCAATAGTCCAACACATCGGCTCCACTTTTTTGGTAAAAATTAATGGCAGGAAGGTTCCAATCCAGCACGGCCCATTCGATTCTCTCCACCCCTGCTTCATTGGCGTATTTTAAAAAGGCGATGTACAATTGGGTACCAATACCCTTGCCCTTCATTGACTCTGTCACGATCAAATCCTCGAGGTGAAAAGTAGGGCCTTTCCAAGTCGAATAACGCGGATAGAATAGTGCCATCCCAACCACCTGACCGGCCACCTCGGCTACAAAACATTCAAACAGCGGACGGTCTCCAAAACCGTCTCTTTCAATTTGATCCTCTGTAAGGATGACCGACTCCGGCTCCTTCTCAAAAATCGCCAACTCACGAATCAAAAATAGAATGGATCTTGCATCAGACTTTATGGCCTTTCGAATATGGACTTTAATCATAATGGGACAAAAATAATGGGACAAACAACCGTCATAACATTTTGTTATATTATATCACATTTTAGGATTGAAGTGTAGAAAATATAAATGCTATATTCTCAAATTAACCAATTCGTTAACATATCAAAAAAAGTTTTGGGTTGTTCGGCATGTAACCAATGTCCGGCTCCCTTAATTTCTAATATTTCAGCTCGGGGGAAATATTGTAATATGGACTTCCTATCGGATGATGGGTTGAAATAATTGGAAAACTCACCATGTAGAAAAAGGGTGGGCTGCGAGAAGGCGTTTTGGGATACAATGGCAGCACCAATTGCTTCAGCCGAATTCTTTAATACGGGAATATTCAAACGTAATCCTAATTGTCCGTCGGAAACCCAGTGTAAGTTTTTAAGTAAAAACTGGCGTGTCTCAGCATCGGAGACATAATTTTCCAAATGCTCGTTAGCGGCTTTTCGCGAATTGATCTCCTCAAAATTTAGAGAGCTTAGTCCCGCCAAAATTTGATGGTGATGAGGAGCGTAATATTTGGGAGCTATATCAGCAATGATCAATTTTTGAATACGATCTCCATGTTTTAAGGCAAAACCCATAGCGGTTTTACCGCCCATGGAATGTCCCAACAAAATCACTTGATCCAATCCGTGATGATATAAATATCTCTGCAAATCCTCGGTCATAGCTTCATAATCAAAAACCTTACTCCAGAAGCTTCTGCCGTGGTTTCTTTGATCCAGCAGGTGAACAGTATACCCCTTTTTGGCTAGATTTTTAGCGTGGGTTTTCCAATTGTCCCCCATTCCCAAAAACCCGTGAAGAATGATCAAATGAATGTCTCCCGAACCTACGATATTGGCATTTAGTATTTTCATCAACTCAAGCGTTGCAAATACATGGGGATAACATTTTCGAATCCTAGATAAAGGGACTCGCTCACCAAGGCATGACCGATGGAGACCTCCAACAAATTGGGAATATTTTGAGAAAAAAAGGCGATATTCCGCAAATTCAAGTCGTGTCCAGCGTTGATGCCAATGCCCAAATCGTTCGCTACCATTGCAGCTTGGGTGTATGGGAACACAGCCTTTTCGGGATTTATCATAAAATTTTGGGCATAGGCTTCGGTATACAACTCTATTCGGTCGGTTCTCGTTTTTTCGGCTCCTTTAACCATTTTGCCAACTGGATCGACAAAGATGGAAGTTCGAATTCCCTGGTTTTTAAATTCACTAATGACTTCAACCAAAAAGTCTTTGTGTTTTACGGTGTCCCACCCAGCATTCGAAGTAATAGCGTCTTGGGCATCGGGAACTAAAGTCACCTGATCGGGTTTGATTTGGGTGACTAAATCAATAAATTCGGGAATGGGGTTTCCCTCTATATTAAATTCGGTGGTCAATACTTTAGGCAAGGCAAAAGCATCGCTGTAACGTATATGACGTTGATCAGGTCTGGGGTGAACGGTGATGCCTTGTGCACCAAAACTTTGCAAGTCGGTCGTTACTTTGAGCAAATTGGGAACATTTCCCCCACGAGAATTTCTCAGTGTGGCAATTTTGTTGATGTTTACACTTAACTGGGCCATTATTTTCATTTAGACTCTAAAATTAATAACTATTAATGGTATCGGCTAAATTTCCTCCATCAAAAGGCTAGCCCAATAAAGTTTTGTAATTTTACTTTTTAAGTTTTTGAAATGAATATAGCTGTTTTTTGTGCTTTTGACACCCCTTCAACCATGGAGTTTACCAAGGCGACCATTGCATATTTGGAAAACAAAGGCCACCGACTGACACTGGACAGCCGCTTGACGGAACGCTTGCCAAAGTTAACAAATAAATATAGTACTTTCGATGCAAAAAGTACACTCAGCTCAGATCATGAATATCTGTTCTCCATTGGTGGTGATGGGACATTATTGCGCTCTATCCCTTTTGTAAAAAATACTGAAA
>CAJVZM010000027.1 GCA_913020475.1 uncultured Flavobacteriaceae bacterium | reverse complement strand
TTTTTTTATGAAAGCTGGAATTGTAGGCTTGCCCAATGTGGGCAAATCCACCCTGTTTAATTGTCTTTCCAACGCCAAAGCCCAAAGCGCAAATTTTCCTTTTTGTACCATAGAACCCAACATAGGAGTGGTCAATGTTCCGGATAAGCGTTTGGATCATTTGGCCGATTTGGTCAAGCCAGAGAAGGTCATCCCAGCAACTGTCGAAATCGTGGATATTGCCGGTTTGGTTAAAGGAGCGAGCAAAGGGGAAGGATTGGGCAATCAATTTTTGGGTAATATCAGAGAAACAGATGCCATTCTCCACGTTTTGAGGTGTTTTGAGGATGACAATATCGTGCATGTCGATGGATCAGTAAACCCCCTTAGGGATAAAGAAACCATTGATATCGAACTTCAACTCAAAGACCTAGAAAGCACTGAAAAACGGAGAGACAAAACGCTGAGATTGACCAAGGCGGGAAACAAGGAGGCGCAAAAAGAATTGGAAGTATTGGATCAGATCATTGGGGCACTCGAGGCCGCAAAAAATGTCAGGTCGGTAGATTTTTCAGATGATGATCGTGTCAATTATGTCAATCCCCTCCAATTGATTACCGACAAGCCAGTAATGTATGTTTGTAATGTCAGTGAGGATGCAGCGGTGGAAGGTAACGATTTCGTTAATCAGATTAAAGAAGCAGTAGCGCAAGAAAACGCTGAAGTATTGATTTTGGCGGTCAGTATTGAGGCCGATATCAATGAATTGGATTCTTATGATGAAAGACAACTTTTTCTCGAGGATTTGGGACTTTCCGAACCAGGATCTGCCAAACTGATTCAATCGGCCTACCAATTACTCTCTTTACAAACCTATTTTACAGCAGGGGAGAAAGAGGTTAGGGCATGGACTATTTCAAAGGGGTCAACCGCCCCACAAGCAGCAGGAGTAATTCATACGGATTTCGAAAAAGGGTTTATTAGAGCCGAGGTTATTTCCTATCAGGATTATAGCGATCTGGGCAGTGAGCAAAAAGTCAAAGAAGCCGGTAAAATGAGAGTTGAAGGCAAGGAGTACATCGTAAAAGACGGTGATGTTATGCACTTTCGGTTCAATGTTTAGAAGTTTTGGATAAGCCCAGGGAAATTATTGAATTTTAATTTTACTGTTTTAGTAATTTCTTACAAGTAATAAAGGATTTGTCGCCTCAGAAATCCATTTTTTATAACAAAAAACAGAATTAATCGCCTTAAAATCTACCGTTAAATTGCTGATGAGTCGTATATAAAAACCTTATCCCAAAGTGATCTAGCTTCCTCAATAAATGCTATATGGGTAGGATCGGTTTGATAAGCATCGTGAGTTTCCAAATCCGGAAAAGTCACCACCAAACTGTAGGTGTAAGAATTGTCGATTACCGGTCGATCTGTAGCGGCTGGCCGCCCGATATGAGCACCTACTACTTGAGTGTTGGTGTCTATAAATTTATTTAAGGCTTTCTCAAAACTCATTCTGTCACTTTGATTTTCGGGGTTTTTTAACCAGAAAAAAACCATATGTATAAAATCTCCTTTAATTTCTTCAGATTTGACTTGTGCTTTCATCAATTGGATCTTTTTATAATTTTAATAAAAAACAGCATTTTAAATCAGCTATTTTCTTTCGGCAATCTAAAAATAATTCTTTTTAAAAAGTCTATTAACAATTGATCATATTGAAACTTCTCAACAATCGAAGATTGTATTTTGTTAACTTCTTTGACTTCTTTGAACTAAAAAATTGGCCTCCAAATTATAAATTAGCAAAGACTTTATGGCCAAACAAACTCAATACACGGAAGAGAATATTCGTTCACTCGATTGGAAGGAGCATATCCGCATGCGGCCTGGGATGTATATTGGAAAATTAGGAGATGGTTCCTCTCCAGATGATGGAATTTACATCCTTTTAAAAGAAGTACTTGACAATTGTATTGATGAGTTTGTGATGGGTGCAGGAAAAACAATCGAAATTGTTATCAAAGACAGTATCGTCAGTGTAAGAGACTATGGTAGAGGAATTCCTTTGGGAAAAGTGGTGGATGTGGTTTCTAAAATGAACACAGGAGGAAAATACGATTCTAGAGCATTTAAAAAATCTGTGGGACTGAATGGTGTGGGAACCAAGGCTGTCAACGCCCTTTCATCAATGTTTAAGGTAGTTTCTGTTAGAGACAACCAGACGACCAACGCTGTTTTTGAATTCGGTAATCTCATCCAAGAGGAGCCTGTAACTTCTAGTTCCAAGAGAAGGGGGACAAAAGTATTGTTTGAACCTGATACAAGTATTTTTAAAAATTACAAGTACCGCTTGGAATACGTTGAGCGCATGCTCAAAAACTACGTTTACCTCAATCCAGGTTTGACGATTGACCTTAACGGGGTAAAATTCTTTTCCGAAAACGGGCTCAAAGATTTATTGGAGGATCAAACTAATGCTTCCGACCTGTTGTATCCCATAATTCACCTTAAAGGGGAAGATATCGAAGTGGCCATTACTCACAGTCGATCTCAGTACAGTGAGGAATATCACTCTTTTGTCAACGGGCAAAACACCACCCATGGGGGAACCCATCAAGCAGCTTTTCGTGAGGCTTTGGTCAAGACCATCAGAGAACATTTTGGAAAAAATTTTGATGCCTCCGACATACGGAAGTCCATTATATCTGCCATCAGCATCAAGGTCATGGAACCTGTTTTTGAATCTCAAACCAAAACCAAGTTGGGATCGACCGAAATGGGAGAAAAAATGCCCTCGGTCCGCGCCTACATCAATGACTTTTTAGGCACTCAACTCGATAATTTTTTACACAAAAATACGGAAACAGCCGAGGCCATACGGCGTAAGATTTTACAAGCCGAAAAGGAAAGAAAAGAACTTTCGGGTATTCGTAAGCTCGCAAAAGAAAGGGCCAAAAAAGCCAGTCTCCACAATAAAAAACTCAGAGACTGCAGGGTTCATTTGGGCGATCTTAAAAAAGACCGTCGTTTGGAATCTACCATTTTCATTACCGAGGGAGACTCTGCCAGTGGTTCCATTACCAAATCCAGAGATGTCAATACTCAAGCCGTATTCAGTCTCAGAGGTAAACCCCTAAACACCTATGGGATGACCAAGAAAATTGTTTACGAAAACGAAGAGTTTAACTTGCTTCAGGCTGCACTCAATATCGAGGAAAGCATGGAAGATTTGAGGTACAACAACATTGTGATCGCCACTGACGCTGACGTAGATGGAATGCACATACGTTTGTTACTCATCACTTTTTTCCTTCAATTTTTTCCCGAATTGATCAAAGAAGGACATTTATATATTTTACAAACTCCCTTGTTTAGGGTAAGAGACAAAAAGAAAACTTTTTACTGTTACAGTGAAAAAGAAAGAAAAGAGGCCATTACAAAATTAATTGGAAAACCTGAGATCACACGCTTTAAGGGCTTGGGTGAAATTTCACCGGATGAGTTTAAATTTTTTATTGGTGAAGACATTCGTTTAGATCCCATAATGCTCGATAAATCAACTACAACCGACGATTTATTGCAGTTCTATATGGGAAAAAACACACAGGATCGTCAAAAGTTTATCATTGATAATCTAAAAGTTGAACTGGATGTAGCCGAAGAAATGGTGTAATGCATGGATGATTTGGATCACGAAAAAATAACAGATGGGATCAATGATGGGGATTCCCTTGTCAAAGTTACCGGTATGTACAAGGACTGGTTCCTTGACTATGCTTCTTATGTCATTTTGGAACGGGCTGTCCCAGCAATCTATGACGGGCTAAAACCTGTTCAGCGTCGCATCCTTCATTCTATGAAGGATTTAGACGATGGTCGTTACAATAAAGTGGCCAATATTGTAGGGCATACCATGCAATATCACCCCCACGGAGATGCCAGTATTGCCGATGCCATGGTGCAAATCGGCCAAAAGGAATTGCTGATCGATACCCAAGGAAACTGGGGGAACATCCTCACTGGAGACCGGGCGGCAGCTTCCCGATACATCGAAGCACGATTGTCCAAGTTTGCCCTTGAAGTTGTATTCAGTCCAAAAGTCACTGATTGGCAGTTATCTTATGACGGGAGAAAAAAAGAACCTGTTCATTTACCAGTTAAATTTCCGCTGCTGTTGGCACAAGGGGCAGAGGGAATTGCGGTAGGGCTTTCTACCAAAATACTCCCTCATAACTTTGTGGAACTTCTCAATGCCAGTATCCAGCATTTAAAAGGAAAAAAGTTCAAACTCTATCCCGACTTTCAGACTGGGGGAATCATAGATATTCAAGGGTATAACGACGGTAATAGAGGAGGGAAGGTAAGGGTCAGAGCCAAGATCAGCCAACTGGATAAAAACACCTTAGTTGTCAATGAAATCCCTTATGGAACTACCACTTCAGGCTTAATTGATAACATCCTTAAAGCCAATGAAAAGGGTAAGATTAAGATAAAAAAAATTGAGGACAATACTGCTGCCAATGTAGAAATCATCATTCATTTGCCCAATGGGATTTCACCTGATAAGACCATCGATGCCCTTTATGCATTTACGGATTGCGAAAGTTCGATTTCACCCTTGGGTTGTGTGATCATCGACAATAAACCTCATTTTATTGGTGTTAGCGAAATGCTTACCCTTTCTACAGACCATACGGTAACCTTGCTAAAAAAAGAGTTGGAAGTACAATTGGAAGAGTTGGAAAATCAGTGGCATAACGCCTCTTTGGAGCGGATTTTTATTGAAAACAGAATTTACCGAGACATTGAAGAGGAAAATACTTGGGAGGGGGTACTAGAAGCCATTCGCAAAGGACTTGAGCCTCATATTTCGATCCTCAAAAGAGCTGTTGTAGGGGAAGACTTGGTCAAATTGACAGAAATTAGGATCAAACGTATTTCTAAATTCGACATTGATAAGGCTCAGCAAAAAATAGAAGCCCTAGAAGGTGATATTGCCGAAGTGAAAAATCATTTGGCGCATTTGGTGGATTATGCCATCAATTACTTTAAACATCTAATCAAAACCTATGGAAAAGGGAGGGAACGAAAATCTGAAATCAGAATTTTTGATGATGTAGATGCTAGGAAGGTGGTGGTAAGAAATCAGAAGCTCTACCTCAACCGAGAAGAAGGTTTTATTGGAACCTCCCTAAAAAAAGACGAATATCTTTGCGACTGTTCGGATATTGACGATGTTATTGTCTTTACCAGAGAAGGAAAAATGCAGGTGATTAGGGTGGACAGTAAGGTTTTTGTAGGCAAAGATGTCATACACGCGGCTATTTTTAAGAAAAATGATACCCGTACCATCTACAACATGATCTATAAGGACGGTAAAAAAGGAAGTGCCTTTATCAAAAGATTTGCGGTCAAAGGAATTACCCGTGACAAAGTATATGAAATGACACAGGGCAGTCCAGGTTCTAACGTTTTGTATTTTACGGCCAATCCTAATGGTGAGGCCGAAGTGGTGACTATTCTTTTAAGAAATACGGGAAACGTGAAGAAGCTAAAATGGGATTTGGATTTTGCAGATTTACAAATCAAAGGCAGGGGAGTGAGGGGGAATACTGTCACCAAATACAATATTCTTAGAGTAGAACTCAAAGAAAAGGGCTTATCTACCCTCAAGCCAAGAAAAATTTGGTTTGATCCCACCATCAAAAGACTCAATACCGACAATCGAGGAGACCTTTTGGGTGCCTTCAAAGGAGAAGACAAAATATTATTGATTAACAAAGACGGAGATGCAAAAGTGGTCACCCCTGAAATGACCTTGCACTTTGATGAAAAATTGATTTGTATTGAAAAGTGGAAACCCAACAAGCCCATTACCACAGTTTATTTTGATAATGAAAAACATCGTTATTTTATCAAGAGATTTCTTATTGAAAGTGAGTCAAAAGAAGACCGATTTATCAAGGAGGGAGGAGAATTGATTTTCCTCAATACCGATTGGCGTCCTTTGATCACCGTCAACTTTGTCAAGCCAAGAGATAAAGACCCCATTCCTCCATTGGAAATCAATGCTGTGGAATTTATCGCTGTCAAAGGTTTTAAAGCATTGGGAAATCAGTTGACCCAACACAAAGTGAAAAACATAGAACTCAAGGAGATACTTCCTTATTATGATGATGACGACGAAAAACTCGTTGAGGAGATTGAAGTTAACGATCAGGAAGAACTTAATGGGGGTGAGGACGATTCACAAATCAAATTAAATTTGTAATTACCGATTTTATTTCTTGCTAGATTTCATGTTGATAAATTCAACTTTTTTGGTTTCTGTTGAGAAAATTTTCCTTCGAAGTTCGACACCATAAAATATATTGTCAACTACCAAAACGATTTCTGAAAAAGATAAGCGCAAGTGATTTTGATAGAATTTTCGGAGCTGAAAATGTTTCTATGATTTATTCAAGTTTGTTGATAGTACCCCGTTGTTTGTTATCGGATTTCCCAACCAAGGAGTACTCAAACTTATAGCGGTTATCTTCGGTCGATAGAATTTTAATTTGAACTGGACGTTTGTCCTGATTCGACTTGGGGTTAATTTTTGTTAAAATACATTCACAGTCGTTAACCCAACGAATTCGAGCAGAGTCTATTTTGCCCTGATAGGTTTCAATTTCCAGATCTTCTGATCGGGTGAAATAAGAGGTTTTGATGTCACCATCAATCATTTTACTGAATTCAAAAGAGCCAGTATGAAATTTTTTACAGTCTCTGTCAACAGAGTAGCAGGAAAGGAAAAGTAATGAACCACAAAAAAATGATAGCAAAAAATTATTTTTTGGGTAAAAATCTTTCAAAACTTCCATCCCTGTAAAGATAAATGATTTCATGAGGAGAACTAGTTTCTTCAGTTGGAATTGAGGCGTATTTTTGATTTTCAATTTTATCAGTTTTTGGATTCTCAGCTGGAATATGTTTTGTTTGATTAGATTCAACACTAAGGGGCTTAGATAAATCGATATTATCCCTTGTGAGAGTAGGGGTGGCACTTCCTATAATGAGCCAATCCAATTCCACTTCCTCAAAAGCTCCATGTACTTTCATTAAAAATTCTAAACTGGGTTTATTTCTTCCAGAAAGGATATGAGATATGGCAGAACGTTGAACCCCTATTTTTGAAGCGAATGCAGCAGCTGAAAGCTGATGATTTCTTCTGATTTCTTCTATTCGTTCAACGATACCAGAAATGTTTAACATTGTATACAAAATCATATTTATCCAAAGATATTAAAATTAATGTTAATATTTAAGTGGAAAATATAAAAGATATTTATAAAGTGTATATTTAATAAAAAATTATAAACATCTGATTTACAGTATTTTTTATTTTATAATAAAATTTATGTAAACAATTGTTTACAGTTTTAGACATATTAGAGTAGCAAGTGTATAGTTTTGTAAATTTTTATTGTTTAGGGATGTAAACTTTGACTTGTTTACATTTGTAATAGAATTAATATTATGACTTCAAACAATAGGTATTTGTCTTCCCAAAAATGGGATCTATTGCTCAAATCTTTGCCATTCAAATTACCAATCACTATTATTGGTTATTCGGTTCTGAATCAACCCATCTATGCTCATAAATTGGGCAACGGTAAAATTAAGGTGCTTTTATGGTCCCAAATGCATGGAAATGAATCTACCACTACGCGTGCATTATTAGGTTTATTATCCCATTTAGGTTCTACTAGTGGCGCTAGGTTAATTGAAGGTTTAACCTTGATGATTATCCCTCAGTTAAATCCCGACGGGTCATCGGCCTATACTCGTCTAAATGCTAACAAAATTGATTTAAACAGAGATGCTTTAGATTTAACCCAACCTGAAAGTTTAGCCTTGCGAGAGGTTTTTGAGTCCTTTTCTCCCGATTTTTGTTTTAACCTTCATGGTCAACGTAGCGTCTTTGCTGCCGGAAAAGGTGGAAAACCCGCCACGCTTTCTTTTTTATCCCCTGCAGCAAATGAACAAAGAAGCAATACTCCACCTAGAGTGAAGGCAATGCAGATAATTGCTTTGATTCATAAAAACTTACAACATCACATTCCGGATCAGATAGGTCGCTATGATGATACTTTTAACCCGAATTGTGTTGGAGATTATTTTACATCCTTAGGAGTTCCTACAATTTTATATGAAGCAGGTCACAACGGTTTGGATTATGATAGAGATTTCTCCAAAGAAATGACTCTAAGTGCGCTCATTTTAGCTCTAAATTCTATAGAGGACAAGAGTTATTTGAATCATTCCCCCGCAGCATACTATCAAATTCCAGAAAACGAAAAAGATTATGTTGACATTTTAATTAAAAAGGTTGATGTTAAAACCGAAACGGGTTTATTTAAGAATCAAGAGTTAGCAGTGCTCTATCAGGAAGAAAAAATTGGGGAGAAAGTGTTTTTTAGACCGATTTATCACAGTTTTTCTGAAAAAACTGGGCTTTTGGGTCACCGAGTTTTGGATGCTGAGGAAATATTAAAAGTTTCTGAAGTAAAATTTTTGGAAGGAGAAACTATTGATATCTTTTAAAAAATACCCTTTAGGTATTAAAATTGTAATAGAAGCCGAATTTCTTTAAAAAATATTTAAATTTTTTATTAAATTTGAGAAAAATCTATCAATTATGAATAAGGTAAAATTAGATGAAGTTGATCATCAAATTTTGGATATCCTTATAGACAACACGCGGGTCCCTTTTACTGACATATCTAAGCGTCTGTTTATTTCAGCTGGAACAGTTCATGTAAGAGTTAAAAAAATGGAGGAAGCTGGTATTATTAAAGGCTCATCGTTGAATCTTGACTATGTAAAGCTGGGTTACTCATTTATCGCCTACATCGGAATTTTCTTAGAGAAAACCAAAATCATTAACGATGTAATTAAAAGTCTTAAAGATATTCCTTTTGTCACTGTAGCACACATTACAACAGGAAAGTTTAATATTTTTTGTAAAGTTAGGGCACATGACACCAAACACGCCAAAGAGATTATTTTTATGATTGATGATATTGAGGGAGTTTCCAGAACGGAAACTATGATTTCTCTTGAAGAAAGCATCAATGATAAAAAACGATTAATGCACAGAATATTTAATGAATTATAAATCCTTATTATACTTTTAAAAACTAATGGCTCGAAAACCTAAAATCGAAAGATTTAACGAAAATGTACTGTCAAAATTTCAAATTTACAATAGCCTTTTTCTTACCCTTCCCTTTGATTCCATTAGAAATACGTCTGTACTAATTCCCCTTTTCTCAGATCATTGCAAAAACGGATATGATCAAAAATTAGATCCTCAAGAAATCACTTCCAGTTTTTTCAACAGGTATCTTCCCGAATACGACGAAAAAGAACAGATTGATTTACTTTTTCGTTTTATTCAATATATTGAACGTCAGGTAGTTCTATTTGACGCCATCGAAGATGCCGCATTTGGTTTTGTCAACAATATGCACGGCAGGGGTACCATTCGTCATATTCAAGAAGATGCTTCAGATAATCTTAAAGTAGATGAGCTCAAAGATTACCTCAATCGTTTTAAAGTAAGAATTGTACTTACTGCCCACCCCACTCAATTTTATCCTGGCAGTGTTTTAGGTATAATCAATGATCTAGATAAAGCAATTAATGCTGGAGCCTTAGAAACCGTTAAGTTATTACTTACCCAATTAGGTAAAACTAAATTCTACAAAAAAACTAAACCCTCACCCTACGATGAAGCCATCAGCTTGATCTGGTATTTAGAAAATGTCTTTTATCATTCTGCAAGTACTATATACACTTATATAAAAAGACATATTTTCAACAAAGCAGCTCTGGATAACTCTATTTTTGATTTTGGTTTTTGGCCTGGAGGTGATCGAGACGGAAACCCTTATGTCACCCCCGAAATCACTCTTAAAACCGCTGAAAGTTTAAAGTTTTCCATACTGAGAAACTATTTCAGAGAGGTAAGAAAAATGAAGCGAAGTCTTACTTTCAATGGATTGGAAGAAAAATTGGATGCTTTGGAAAAGGATTTATATGCCACTTTGTTTTCTAAAGATAAACCCGATTATTTCAATATAGACTATTTTGAGAATGCATTGGATGAAATACATGAAATCGTTGTGAATCAAACTGAGGGACTCTACGAATCCTTGATTTTGGATCTGAAACACAAAGTAAAAATATTTGGTTTTCACTTTGCCAGTTTGGATATCCGTCAAGACTCTAGAATTCACAAGCAAGTTTTTGATGAGATTTTTTCTCATCCTGATATCCGAAAGTATTTAGAGGGATTACCACAAAACTTTGATGAATTGGACACACCCAACAGACATCATGTTCTGACAACTCTAAAAGGGGACGTACCAACTGAAATTTTTGAAACCACCATAACCAAAGAAACATTAGGCAGCATTCGTGCCATGCGTGAAATTCAGGAACGTAATGGAGAAAAAGGGTGTAATCGATACATAATAAGCAATTGTCAGACAATTGACAACATCTTGGAATTATTTGCTTTGTACAGAATCTGCAATTGGGATCAACCTACTGTTGATATCATTCCACTTTTTGAGACCATTCCTGATTTGAAGGTTTGTGAAAAAATAATGCAAACACTCTACGAAAACAACCAATACAGAAAATATCTAGCCTCTCGTGGTGACAAACAAACCGTCATGCTTGGTTTTTCGGATGGCACGAAAGACGGTGGATATTTTATGGCTAATTGGAGTATTTACAAAGCCAAAGAGGATTTGACTGCACTGTCGAATCGTTACGGTATTAATGTTGCCTTTTTCGACGGAAGGGGAGGTCCACCTGCACGAGGAGGAGGAAATACACACGAATTTTACGCCTCAATGGGTAAGAAAATTCAAGCTGATGATATTCAACTCACCATTCAAGGACAAACGATCAGTTCTAATTTTGGCACCAATGATTCTTGTCAATACAACTTGGAACAATTACTTAGCTCAGGAATTCAAAATCAAGTTTTTAATTCGGAGAGAAATGTACTTTCTGATGAAAATAGGGAAACCATGAATCAATTGGCAGATCACAGTCATCAAGCTTATCAAGAATTTAAAGCCCGTCCGGAATTTATTCCTTATTTAGAAGAGATGACCACGCTCAAATATTATGCAAAAGCCAATATCGGAAGTCGACCTTCGAAAAGAGGTAGTTCTGAAAAACTTGACTTTTCTGATCTAAGGGCCATTCCTTTTGTGGGAAGTTGGAGTCAATCCAAACAAAATGTTCCAGGTTTCTTCGGAGTAGGCTCTGCACTCAAGTCTTTCGATGATCAAAATAAATTCGAAAGTGTGACCCAATTGTACAAACAATCTTCTTTCTTTAGAACTTTGATTGCCAATAGCATGATGAGTTTGACTAAATCATTCTTTGCACTTACTGCTTACATGGAAAATGACAAATTTTTTGGAGATTTTTGGAATTTAATTCACGATGAGTTTATATTGACCCGCGAAATGATACTGAAGCTCACTGGTTTTGAGGAATTGATGGAAAACGAACCCGCTGGAAAAGCTTCCATCAAAGTGAGGGAAGAAATTGTACAGCCTTTGCTGACCATTCAGCAATCAGCACTTATGACTATCTTAAATGCCAAGAAATCTGGCGATATGTCTGAGGAAACTATTGAGCTATATGAAAAAATGGTCACACGCTCCCTGTTTGGAAATATCAATGCAAGTAGGAACTCGGCCTAATCTTGTCTATAAAATTCAAATGCGTCTGTCAGATTTTGGGATGGAACCTCAATGTCAATAGCCGGTTTTCCAAGTTCACGAAGTAAGACAAATTTCACTTTACCGTGACTGTTTTTTTTGTCGTATCTAAGTAAGTCCCTAATGGAAATCAGATCTTCATTTGTGAAATTTGACTTAGGAAAAATTCTGAGAAATACTTTTTTGATATCCTCAGCAACGGAAAGGTCAAGTGCACACAGTTTGGTGGCTAAATAAGCTTCGGTAATCATTCCTATGGCAATGGCCTCCCCGTGGAGTAGGGTTCTTATTTGAGGGTTGTTCAGGCAATAGGTTTCAATGGCATGACCCAATGTGTGACCAAAATTGAGGATTTTTCTTAAATTTAATTCGTGTAGATCTTCATTGACCACTTTATTTTTTATCGAAATAGAATGATGAATATAATCTTCTAAATCAACATCTTTCGACGACTTGTATTCGGATAATTTTTGAAAATACAACTTATCCCGGATGATGCCGTGTTTTAACATTTCAGCATATCCGCTCCTGTATTCGTTTTCCGGCAGGGTGCTTAGATAGTGGGTATCAATGGCGACCATCTTAGGATGAGTAATAATCCCAATTTGGTTTTTTAAGCCTTCCAAATCCACGCCTGTTTTCCCTCCTATTGAGGCGTCAACCATGGACAGTAGGGTGGTGGGTACATTGACAAAATCAATTCCTCTTTTAAAGGCTGCGGCAACAAATCCCCCAAGATCTGTAACAACACCACCTCCCACATTGATCAAAAGGCTTTTTCGATCCGCACCCAAATCAGAAAGCTTTTGCCATACATCTTGGCATGTTTCCAGGTGCTTGTTTTCCTCACCGGCTTTGATCGTAAGAACATCTACATTTTTTAAATCTGTAAAATATTTCAAAAATACCGGCAGACAGTGTATTTTAGTGTTATTATCCACCAAAATAAATATAGAGGAATAGTTTTCTGTCTTCAGTAATAAACCGAGCCCACTATAGGCCTCATCTGAAAATAAAACCTTGTAACCTTTACCCCTAATTGCTGATAATGTCTTTTTCATGTTTGTAAAAGTAAAACATTAGATTGAATTGCTAATCGGTCTTTATCATTGGCTTCGGTAGTCGAGTAAAAGTACCTCAACCGTCTTTTCACAATTCTCTACGGTTATCGAAATGGGCTTATCTGCCCAAAAACCATTGATAAAATACACTTTACAACTGTCTTTTTGGGTATTGCTTTTTCCAAAATCAACGCTTGCTTTCTTGAGAAAAACCTGAAATGCTATGGAATCAAAAGCTGAACTTGACTTGTTTTCTTGTTTCCATGATTTTTTGGAGAGATTACTGATTACCCTGTCATTAGGGCTATAGTTGCAACTTGTTTTTTTACCTTTCAAAATTATTGATAAAAAAATAAGTCCTATAGAAAAGCCTACCAAGTAGAAACCGAGTCGGTACAATAATCTCATATGATTACAATATTTATTGTTCTCGATTGATCTTCATTAATACTGAGATTTACCTTGTTATGGGGAGGTAACATGGATCTGATCCTTTCTCCCCATTCAATTAGGCAATAATTGTCAGATTCTAAGTATTCATCTATACCAATATCCATGGCTTCCTCTATGTTTTTAAGTCTATAAAAATCAAAGTGATAAATACTTCCTTTACTGGGACTTATGTAGTGATTTACAATGGAAAATGTAGGGCTGGAAATAGAATTATGAACGTCCCATTTTCTGCACAATTCGGAAATTAGGGTTGTTTTTCCTGCTCCCATTGGGCCGTCAAAACAGATGATTGTAGTTTTCAAATGCTCCTCTAAAAAATCGACTGCCTTGTCGATTTGATTCAAATTAAATCGAAATAACATGTTGCAAATCTAATACTATCGTGGACGCATTACAACAAAAGGGATGATCATTTCCTCCATTGATATTCCACCGTGTTGAAAGGTGTTTCGGAAGTGATTGGCATAATGATTAAAATTATTTTTATAAACAAAATACCGTTGTTCTCTGGCAAATATAAACTTACTGTTGAGGTGAGGTGCTGGCAATTGTATTCCTTTAGGGTCATTGACCTCCATAACTGATTTGGCGGGGTAGCTCAAACTTTGCCCAGTTTTATACCTGAGGTTCGTGCTTACCTCACGGTTGCCTTTGACCTCAAGTGGTTGATCGACGTTGATCGTTCCGTGGTCAGTGGTGACAATCAGTTTAAACCCTAATTTCCTGGCATGTTGAATGATTTCAAGTAGTGGAGAGTTTTTGAACCAAGAAAGGGTAAGCGACCTGAAAGCCCTATTGTCAGAAGCCAACTCTTTTATGATTTCCATTTCTGTCTTGGCATGGGAAATCATGTCAACAAAATTGTAAACAACCACAAACAAATCGTCTTTTTGATGGTTGTTAAGGGTTCGTATTAATTCTCTCCCGGATTTAAGGTTGGTGATTTTAGAATAACTGAACTGTGAATCGATGTTATTGCTTTGCAGTTGTGCTTTGAGAAATGCTGCTTCATTGAGGTTTTTTCCACTTTCCTCATTTTCATTGATCCACAATTCGGGGTGTTTTTTTTGCATTTCAAGTGGAGTCATTCCAGAGAATATGGCATTTCGAGCGTAGTGGGTAGCTGTTGGTAAAATGCTGAAATAGCTAAATTCCTCCACTTTTTGGTAATGTTTTTCAATGATGGGTGCAATCATTTTCCATTGATCAAAACGGAGGTTATCGATCACAAGCATTAGTGTGGTTTTCTCAGATTCTTTTTGCAGTAGGGGAAAGAGTTTTTCTTTTAATATTTGATGCGACATCAAAGGTCCTGATTCATTGATAATCCAATCCTGGTAGTTCTTTTCGATAAACTTGGCGAAAAGGCGATTGGCCTCTTTCATTTGATTTTGAAATATTTCCAACATGGCCAAATCCTCCAAATCCTCTAATTCCATTTCCCAGTAAACCATTTTGATGTAAAAATTCGACCAGTCTTGGTGGGTCTGTAAATCATTCAGAGACAATGATATTTTTCGAAAAGCTTGTTGATAGTTAATGATCGTTTTCTCAGCAATCAGATTTTTGAGCTCGAATAATTTCTTGAGCGCAAGCAATATTTGGTTGGGATTGACGGGTTTGATTAAATAATCTGAAATCTTGGCTCCAATAGCCTCCTCCATGATTTGTTCCTCTTCATTTTTAGTAATCATTATTACCGGTAGGGTGGGAGACTTCAACTTTATTTCGTTCAGGGTTTCTAGTCCTCCTAGTCCGGGCATGTTCTCATCCAGCAACACTACATCAAATGTTTCATCCTTGAGCATGATCAGTGCGTCTTGGCCATTGTTGCAGGCTGTGGTTTGGTAGCCCTTACCTTTTAGGAATAAAAAATGGGGTTTGAGTAGCTCAATTTCATCATCTACCCACAAGATTTTGATTGGAGTCATATTGTATATATTTGCAGTTAGATTAGCAATTTTGAAAACAAAAAAGGTAACCCTTCTGAATGACCCAATTTACGGATTTATTGGTATTCAATCTCCATTAATTTTTGAGGTAATTTCTCACCCTTGGTTTCAACGTTTAAGGAGGATTTCACAAATGGGATTTTCCTGTTATGTTTATCCTGGGGCGCATCACACCCGATTTGAACATGCTCTAGGTGCCATGCATTTGATGCAAGAGGTCATTGAGGTGTTTAGAAAGAAAGGAGTTGAGATCAGCGGTGAGGAGGCTGAGGCTATGCAACTATCCATATTGTTACACGACATAGGACATGGTCCTTTTTCGCATACAACAGAAGGTCTTTTGGTAGGAAAGATGATGCATGAAGAAATTTCACTGGAAGTAATGAATAAGTTTAATGATGAATTTAAAGGTGCCTTGGATCTGCCCATTGCCATTTTTACCAATCAATATAAAAGAAAATTTATGCATCAGCTTATAGTGGGTCAGATCGATTTGGATCGTATGGATTACCTCAAGAGAGATAGTTTTTACTCAGGAGCCACCGAGGGAAATATTAACAGTAAGCGAATCATTGAAATGATGGTGGTTGTAGATGATCAATTGGCTTTTGAGGAAAAAAGTATTTACTCCATAGAGAAGTTTATAATGGCCAGAAGACTGATGTATTGGCAGGTATATTTGCACAAAACAAGCCTTTCTGCTGAATTTTTACTGTCCAAAACTTTGGAAAGGGTTCGTTTTTGTTATCAAAATGGACATCAAACACTGGCCTCCCAGCCTTTGGCCTATTTTTTGTCACGCAATGAGGTGAATGCTCATCCTACTAATTTACAGCTTGAGAATTTTCTACTTTTGGATGATTCTGATATCATTCAAGGACTGAAATCGTGGCAAAATCATGCTGACAAGGTATTGTCTAAGCTTTCTAAAATGCTGTTGAATAGAAGGTTGCTAAAGATCAAAATCCAAGATCAACCATTTAATCCCGAGGCAGTTGTGTGTAAATATCAGCGATTGAAAAACTTTGGTTTTTCTGAAGAAGATTATCCTTATTTTGTTTTCACTGGAGCGGTTTCCAATCAAACCTATGTTCCTCAGGACAAACAAATATGGATATTGGGTAAAAATGGAAAAATAAAAGAACTTCGAAATGCAGATGCTTTTTTTGATTCAGATGAACTTTCGCGCATTCAGCAGAGGTATTTTTTATGTTTCCCCAGGAATCGACATCTAACTTAAATTTCATATTTTTGCAAGAATGAAATTTACAGCTCAACAAATTGCTATTGAACT
>CAJVZM010000026.1 GCA_913020475.1 uncultured Flavobacteriaceae bacterium | reverse complement strand
TAGAGTTGATCGCTTCTGAAAATTTTACCAGTCCGGCCGTTATGGAGGCTACTGGATCAGTTTTGACCAATAAATATGCAGAAGGTTACCCAGGTAAACGTTACTATGGCGGCTGTGAGGTTGTAGATCAGATAGAACAAATTGCTATAGATAGAGCCAAAGAATTATTTGGCGCTGCCTATGCCAACGTTCAGCCCCATTCTGGATCTCAGGCAAACACTGCAGTATTTCACGCTTTTTTAAAGCCAGGAGATAAAATATTGGGATTTGATTTGTCCCATGGCGGACATTTGACTCACGGTTCTCCAGTTAACTTTTCTGGTCGTTTGTATAAAGCGTATTTTTATGGTGTTCAAGAGGATACAGGAAGACTGGACTATGATAACATTTTAGCAATTGCCAAAGAGGTAAAACCACAGATGATAATTGCAGGGGCTTCGGCGTACTCTAGAGATATTGATTTTAAAAGATTTCGTGACATAGCAAATGAAGTAGGAGCTTTTTTACTAGCAGATATCTCACATCCATCTGGAATGATTGCTACTGGATTGCTATCCGATCCTATTCCTCATTGTCATGTGGTAACAACAACTACCCACAAGACCTTGAGAGGCCCCAGAGGAGGTCTAATTTTGATGGGTTATGACTTTGATAACCCCTTTGGAATTACTCAAAAAAATGGAACTTTACGAAAAATGTCTCATCTTTTGGATATGGCGGTTTTCCCAGGTAATCAGGGTGGACCTTTGGAGCACGTGGTAGCGGCCAAAGCAATTGCTTTCGGCGAAGCTTTAAAACCAAGCTTTAAAACTTATATGGAGCAGGTAAAAATGAATGCCAATGCCATGGCATTGGCTTTTGTTGAAAGAGATTACCACATCATCTCGGGAGGAACAGACAATCATATGATGTTGATTGACCTCCGAAATAAAAATATAACGGGTAAAGTCGCTGAGCATGCCTTGGTAAAAGCTGAGATCACCGCCAATAAAAATATGGTGCCTTTTGATGATAAATCTCCTTTTGTGACATCTGGTATTCGGTTTGGAACAGCTGCCATTACTACTCGGGGATTGAAAGAAGCGGATATGGATACCTTAGTGGATCTTATCGATAGAGTGATTTCCAATCCCGAAGATGAGATTAGTGTTTCTGCAGTTGCAAAAGAGGTTCATCAATTGATGGATGGCAGACCGCTTTTCAACAATTAATCCTTCTGTTTTATTTAAAAACAAACTATTTCGACTATAATTATCTATTTCAATTATTTGCTACAAGCGGCTAGTTGTTTTTCTTATTTCATATTTTAATTAATAACTTTAGGAATGATTTAATAAATTTATTTATGTTTTTAATCTCACGAGACATTTAAATGACTTCTAAAAAATATACTCCCTTTTTGTTTTTTTTGATGGCTTTTATGATTGCCCTGGGTGTAAAATATTTTTTAAAAGATCAGCCCAAAACTCAAACAGTAGGCTTGGCTACTTTAGATTTAGAAAAAACTGTTGAAGCTATTCCCGATCGGATCAGTTACAACTTTGATGTCAAACCCATCCTTTCTGACAAATGTTACACCTGCCACGGTCCAGATCCTAAGTCTGTTCAGGGTGATTTCAGGTTGGATATCAGCGATCATTGGTTCAGAACAAGTGAGGATGATCCGAACAAACAGATTATTTTTCCAGGTGAAATTAGCAAAAGCGAGTTGGTCGATAGGATTCATTCCACTAGAGCTTCTCACCATATGCCACCTCCAGAATCTAATTTGGAGTTGACCGAAAGAGAGAAAAGAATCATTGAAAAATGGATTGATCAGGGAGCTCAATGGGATAGACATTGGGCTTATAACGCACCTGTAAAAAGAGCCCCTTCAGTTAGTGAATCTTATAGATGGAGTAATGATATTATCGATCGTTTTGTAGCTCAGCAGATGAACAAAAAGGGATTAAAACCAGCACCAAAGGCACCCAAAGAGATACTCCTTAGACGCTTATATTTTGATCTTGTAGGGCTTCCACCTACAATAAGTGAAACTGATGCTTTTTTAATTGATAATAGCGAAAATGCTTACGAAAAGATCGTTGATCGTTTACTACAATCTTCTTCTTACGGAGAGCGGATGGCATCGATATGGATGGACATTGCACGCTATGCTGATACCAATGGATATCAAGATGATACTGAGCGTTTTATGTGGCCTTGGCGGGATTGGGTAATTCACGCCTACAATAAAAATATGCCTTATGAAGAATTTGTGAGTTGGCAGTTGGCAGGAGACCTTCTTCCCAATGCCACCAAAGAACAAATTTTGGCAACTGGCTTTAATCGCAATCACATGATTACCCAAGAGGGTGGGGTAATTGAGGAAGAATATCGAGTGGAATACGTTGCTGATCGCACGTCGACCACGGCTAAGTCGTTTATGGGACTGACAATGGAGTGCGCACGTTGCCACGATCACAAATACGATGAAATCACCCAAAAAGATTTTTTTAATCTGTACAGTTTTTTCAACCGATTGGAGGAAAAGGGTAGAATTGGTTATCAAGAAGTCGCTTCCCCCAAAATCACATTGAATCAAGAACTGGTCAGAAGTGAACTTTCTTTTGTAAGTTGGCCCGACAGCATTCCACAGGTGGAGGTAATGGTTATGGAAGAGGTGGAGGAATTACGCAATACCTACATTCTGAATCGTGGTGCCTATGACGCTCCTACCAAACATAAAGTTGAAGGGGGAATGCCTGCCAATATCTTGAACTTTGATACTGACTTTCCCAAAAACAGATTGGGGCTTGCACAGTGGCTTTTTGATTCTAAAAACCCCTTAACAGCTAGGGTCGCGGTCAATAATCTATGGCAACAGTTTTTTGGTATAGGCATCGTTGCAACACCCTCCGATTTTGGAAATCAAGGGGCATTACCAACCCATCCTGAATTATTGGATTGGTTGGCTGTCACTTTTATGGAGGAAGCCTGGGACACCAAAAAGATGATTAAGCGAATTGTTATGTCGGCGACCTATCAACAATCAAGCAAACCTACTAATTTACAGTTGAGAATTGATCCCAAAAACCAATATTTGTCTGTTTTCCCACGACAAAAACTAACAGCTGAGATGATCAGAGACAATTTGTTGGTGAGCAGCGGATTGTTTGTGGATAAAATAGGGGGTCCCAGTGTCAAACCCTACCAACCTCCTGGACTGTGGGATGAAATGACGGGCGGTAGTACAAACAATTCCCTTAAGCGCTACATAATGTCAACCGACGGAAATCAATATCGAAGAAGTCTTTATACATATTGGAAAAGAACGGTTCCTCCTCCAGGCATGATCACCTTCGATGCTTCTACTAGAGACTATTGCACTGTGGAGCGACAAAAAACTAGCACACCTTTGCAGTCCTTGATTTTACTCAATGATCCTCAGGTTCAAAACGCTGCTCAGGCAATCGCCTCCTTGATTCTAGATAGTGAAATTAAAAAAGACAAAGACCGTATAATTAGTCTTCATCGCAGAATAACTGGTCGTATTCCCAGCCGAAAAGCATTGTCTGAAATGATTGATTATTTTGAGACTGTAATGGAAATGCACGAGGAGAACACTGCAAAAATAAGTGAAATAGATTTGGAATTGAAAACCTACACCTCATTGGCTCTTCTGATTTACAATTTGGACGAAACTTCCCAAAAAAGTTAGAACATGCATGAACTAAATAAATATTTTCAAAACAACAACCGACGCCATTTTCTAAAAAATTTAGGCTTTGGAATAGGTGGATTGGCATTAGGAAGTTTACTTGATCCAATGAATATCGATGGATCCAATTCCTTAGTTCCGCAGTTACAGGCAGGACCATTGCCGCTCCCGCATTTTGCTCCTAAGGCAAAAAGAGTCATCTACCTATTTCAAAGCGGAGGCCCTTCCCAACTGGATTTGTTTGACTACAAACCTTATTTAAACAAATATCGAGGGATGGATCTACCCGATTCCATTAGAAAGGGGCAAAGGTTGACTGGAATGACAGCTGGCCAAGATAAATTTCCTGTTACAGGAAGTATTTATAATTTCAAACAATACGGTGAATCTCGTGCTTGGGTAAGTGATTTGATGCCTCATGTTTCTAAAGTTGTAGACGAGTTGTGTTTTGTAAAATCCATGCATACGGAAGCAATCAACCACGACCCAGCTATTACTTTTTTTCAAACAGGTTCTCAACTCCCTGGCCGACCTAGTATTGGATCTTGGATGAGTTATGGTTTGGGGAGTTTGAATGACAACCTACCCTCTTTTATTGTTTTGCTTTCTACTGGTAATGGTAAGCCACAGCCCCAACCTTTATACTCACGCTTATGGGGTAATGGTTTTTTAAGTTCCCTGCATCAGGGGGTGCAATTTCGCTCTGGAAAAGACCCCGTATTGTACCTTCAAAACCCAGATGGTGTTTCCAAAAACGAAAGAAGAAAGATGTTGGATCATTTGGCTGAACTCAACGAAGCGCAAGAGAAAACTTTTGGCGATCCTGAGATAAACAGTCGCATATCTAATTACGAAATGGCTTACAGAATGCAGACTTCAGTCCCACAAGTAATGGACATTAGCGATGAACCGGATCATATTTTAAGGATGTATGGTAAAAACTCATACACTCCTGGAACTTATGCTGCTAATTGTCTTTTGGCACGTCGTTTAATTGAGAAAGATGTGAGATTTGTGCAATTATACCACACAGGTTGGGATCAACATGACAATCTTCCTGCTCAGTTAAAACGTCAAGCAGAAGATGTGGATCAAGGAACAGCCGCCTTGATTATGGATCTCAAACAAAGAGGACTGCTGGAGGACACCTTGGTCATTTGGGGGGGTGAATTTGGTCGAACCAACTATTGTCAAGGTAAACTGACAGATACTGACTACGGAAGAGACCACCATCCAAGATCCTTTACCATTTTTATGGCAGGTGGTGGAATAAAACCTGGATTCAGTTTTGGAGAGACAGATGATTTTGGATATAATATAGTCAAAGATCCCATGCATGTGCACGATTTGCAAGCTACCTTACTTCATCAGTTTGGTGTAGATCATGAAAAAATGATATACAAAACTCAAGGTCGCAGGTTCCGATTGACTGACGTTTCGGGAGAAGTGAAAAAAGATATACTATCAATTTGATCGGGTGGAATACAGTTTAGAAATATTAAAATATATCGGTAAATTTCATCCCTTGGTGCTTCACTTGCCCATAGGGTCTTTGTTAATGACCTTTTTGTTGTTGTTGGTTTCAAAGTATCAAAAAGTGAGCCTTGAAAGAGCTATCAGGATAGGTGTTGATTTTTCTTTTGCGGGAGCATTGATATCCAGTATTATGGGTTATTTGCTCTCTTTAGATGAGGCTTATGATTTTAGCACCCTTAAATTCCATTTTTGGGGGGGGATAGCTACTTTAATTCTAAGTCTTAGCTTGTGTATTTTACATCGGATGAAGGCTAAAGGAAACCTTTTTTTTAGCACCTATGTTTTGACTTTACTAGCACTAAGCATTACTGGACACAAAGGGGGACAAATCACACATGGAGAAGATTACCTCTCCACTGAGGATTTGTTTGAAGAGACTAAGGTGGTGATGCAAAAAGATAGCATTAATTATTACAATGAAGTTGTTAATGTAATTTTTGAAGATAAGTGTATAAGTTGTCACAATGCTAACAAAAGTAAAAGTGAACTTCGTTTGGATCGATATGACCTGGTGATGAAAGGTGGAGAGCGGGGTAGTATGTTTGACTCTCAAAATACTGAAAAAGGGCGTTTACTGACTTACATTCATCTTCCCATGGAGGACAAAATGCATATGCCTCCCAAAAATAAAGCTCAATTGACAGAACAAGAGCAGTGGCTACTGTCTTATTGGGTAACTTCTGGAGAATATATGCAACTTGGTTATTCAAATCTTCTAGAAGATAAAAATTTAAAATCCAATGTCCTTTCATTTTTGGGTGCTGATGAAAAGGCAAAGCCGGCAAAGAAGAGCGATTTGTCAAAACTTTTAGCTTTTGGCTTCAGACTCCAACCCAATGCTTTGGACGACAACCTCTTGAGGATAAAGTTTATGAAATCTCGATTGACGGATAATCATCTGGAAACTTTGCTTAAAGTCAAAAATCAACTCATCGAACTGGATGTTAGTCATACCAACTTTAATGACGATATGGCGTCTATATTGGATGATTTTCCAAGGCTAAAAGTTTTGCGGATGGATCAAACCAAAATCACCGATGATGCCCTGAAATTACTTAACAATACCTCTTTAGATGTGTTGAATTTATGCAATACCAAGGTAACCCACCAAGGGGTGCAAAACTTACTTAAGAGCAACGCCCCGAAAAACTTGTATGCCTGGAACACCCCAATTGACAGAGATCAACAGATCCAATTGGCTTCCATTGCACCTTCATTGATTCATTTCGGTACTTCGGACTTGTTTTCGGAAAAGTTAAATCTAAGTGCTCCAGAAATACAAAATACAAATACTATTTTCAGCGATTCTATCGCCCTGGTATTTGTTGAGCCCCAAGTTAAAAACATTGATATCCGCTATACTTTGGATGAAAGTGAACCCGACCAAAATGCTACCTTATACAAAGGGCCCATTGCACTGACCCAATCCACACTGATCAAAGCCAAATCATTGAAACAGGGCTGGTTGGACAGTCCTGTATTTGAGCGCATGATATTTAAGAACAGGAATAATATTGTAGATTATGAAGTAAATAATGACCTAGACAAGAGTTATTCTATCAGCCATCATGTCAACTTTACATTTAAAGGCAATCAGTCGGTGCTGTTCGACGGAAAAAAAGGAAAAAGAGTCTATAGAGGAACCAGTATTGAAGATGCTAAAACATGGTTGGGTGTGGTGGAAGAAGATTTAGAAATAGAAGTAAAGCTAAAAGAAGCTGAAAAAATCAGTCATGTGACTTTGAGTATGTTGGAAAATCTAGACATGAGTTCGGTGTACCCAAAAAAAATTGAAGTTTACGGAAAATCACCCAAGGGGAAATACCGATTGCTAGAATCAATGGGTATTGATGTTCAATCAGAACTGGATGAACGCATCTCCTATTTCAAGGATTTTACCCTTCCAGTTGACTTAAAAGGATATGATGAAATTAAAATTAGGGCAATCAACCATATGAGTTTTCCTGACTCACCAGTCTATAAAAAATTTAGAAAAAGAAAGGTTTGGCTTTTTGCTGATGAATTGATTTTTTGGTAAGCCATTCATGCTTTTATTAAAAAATTTAATATAATTAATGATCCCCGGCAGTTAATCATTCTAGAAAAACTAAGCTAGTGGACATTTCGGCTAAAGAACCACGTAAAAAATCAAAGAATAATATTTAAAAAAAAGGGTAGAAATTCTGTTTAAATCAATTCAGCAAAGAATGACAAGTATTGCTAAAAAACAGATAAGATCATGGCTATAGTGACTTAAATGATGTAATTAAAAAACATTAAATGTTTTGTAGCAAAATGTTTTATATGGTTTTAAGTTGGAGGATTCGGGCTAAGGAAAAGTGTTTTGATGGGTTCAGAGATTTTTAGTGGTTTTCGGTTTTTCAATTGAACCCAACACCACAGTGTTTTACAGCTTACCAAGAGTCGATTGGTATTATGATCAAAAAACTCTACAATGCGAACTGACAAGGGTCCCCTAATTTCTTTAACATAGGTTTCTACTCTGATAGAATCCCCCAAAAAAGCACCTAGTCTGTAGGAAACCTCGTGGTTTCGAACCATCCAAACGGCAGGCGTATCCTCTAACTGCTCTTTTATTTTTTCCCAATGGGTTTTGGCAATCTCCTGAGCCCAATATAGATATTGGACATTATTGACATGGTTGAGGTCATCCAAATGTTCTTTGCTTACTATATTCGTTGATATGAATTTATGACTCATGGCTTGATATTCACCTTTACTTCAAATAATTTACTCCAATTTTTTCCAGTTATAAAAAAGGTTTTTCTTTTTGGATGATAGGCAATTCCATTGAGGACATCCAAATTGGAAACTTGTTCCACTTTACTTTTTAGTCCTGAAAAATCAATAACACCCTCAACGATACCCGATTGAGGATTAATAATGATGCCGACTTCTTTTTTAAATTGATAGGTGTTGGCATAAATCTTTCCCTCTACCCATTCCAATTCGTTGATTTTCTCAAGGGGGTTTTTATCGGTCATGACTTGGATTTTATCAATTTCCTTCTGGGTATTCCCGTCTAGTATCCAAATTTGATGAGTTCCGTCAGATTTGTACAGATTTTGACCGTCGTTACAAAGCCCCCAACCTTCTTTACTATCCATATAAGCAAAAGAGCGCTCCATTTTGAGTTGATCAGGCTTGTATTGAAAGCCAATATTTGCTTGCCATGTCAATTGGTATACTTTATCGTTTAGAATAGAAATCCCTTCCCCAAAATAGACATTGTCTAAATCAACTTTTTGTAGAACCTTGCCGGTTTCGAAATCTACTTTTCTCAAACTGGATTTCCCCCTGATTCCTGTGCTTTCGTAGAGGGTGTCTTGGTAAAATTCTAATCCCTGGGTGTAGGCAGTTTTGTCATGAGGAAATTCATTGACTATTGTATAGGTGTAGAGCTTAGGTTTAACCGGAGAAACAATTGTAATATTTTTAGAATATTTTGATTTTATGCCGGATACATATACTGAAGCGGTTAGGTTGTAAATCCCTGGTTTAAACAATTTTAAAGGATGAACATCATCGACTTTTTGTCCCTCCAATTGGTAAACTACGGAATCAATTGGGTGATTTTTTTTGTTAAAAAGGTTAAATCTTATGGTATCATTGGGAGTGTATTTTTTGTTTTTTTTCAAAATACTAAGTTTGAAATCTTTAGAGATATCTCCATTGCACTTGAGAAAAAGCAGGGACAACAGTAAAATCCAAATTTTCATTTAAAAAGGTTCTTTAGAGACTTTAAAATTAAGAATTTAAAATAATTGTCGAACGAATGAAACCTATTATATTTGCCTTGGGCAAGTCCTGCACAACCAGCTCCTGCTGAATCCCCCAGGACGGTAACGAAGCAAGGGTAGGTGGTCGTAGCGGTGTGATGTAGTTCGCTTGCCCTTTTTTTTCATGACTAAAGTAATCTTAATTACTGGCGCCTCATCCGGCCTTGGCAAAGCCACTGCTTCTTATTTATTAAAGAAGAATTTTCGTGTTTTTGGGACTTCTAGATCTCCCAAAAAGTATTCCTCGGACTTTTGTTTTGAATTGCTTCCTTTCGATTTGAATCAGCCAGAGTCTGCCCGTCAATTGGTAGATCAACTGATGGAGAAGGCAGGGCGCATTGACGTTTTGATTAACAATGCAGGTGCAGGCATCATAGGGCCTGTTGAGGAAATAGATACGATTTCATTAAAGTCACATTTTTCAACCAATCTATTTGGTCCATTGACTTTAACACAAAGTGTACTTCCTAAGATGCGAGATCAAGGCTCAGGTTTGATAATAAATGTGACTTCCATAGGGGGTTATATGGGTTTACCTTTTAGAGGTATGTATTCAGCTTCCAAAGGGGCATTGGGAATCGCCTCGGAGGCACTTCGAATGGAAGTAAAGCGCTTTGGGATTGATGTGGTTACACTGGCTCCTGGAGATTACGCGACTGATATTGCTGCTCGCAGGATATACTCCCCTTTGAAAAAAAAATCTCCCTATCACGACCTCTATAAATCCACTCTTGATACCATAGATCAGCATGTTGATCAGGGTGGTAATCCAAATGATTTCGCCAGAATGGTTTGTAAAATCATCAGGCTTAAAAAAAGAAGGGTTCATTATAAATCCGGTTCCTTTCTTCAAAAATTTTCGCTTTTGCTCAAGCGAATCCTGCCAGATTATGTTTTTGAAAAAATGATAATGAATCATTACAAAGTTTAACCTTAATCCATTCTAAATGAAATTTTTTATTGACACTGCAAATTTAAATCAAATCAAAGAGGCCCAAGACCTGGGAGTACTTGATGGTGTAACCACCAATCCCTCCTTAATGGCAAAAGAGGGCATAACGGGTGCAAATAATATTCTCAAGCACTATGTAGATATTTGTGAAGCGGTAGAGGGCGATGTATCTGCCGAGGTTATATCTGTAGATTTTCAAGGTATGGTCAAAGAGGGAGAGCAGTTGGCGTCTCTTCACCCACAGATTGTTGTGAAAATTCCAATGATCAAAGATGGAATCAAGGCTTTAAAATATTTTTCAGACCTGAATATTAAAACCAACTGCACCCTTATTTTTTCAGTAGGACAAGCCCTTTTGGCCGCTAAAGCTGGTGCTACCTTTGTTTCACCATTTATTGGCCGTTTGGATGACATTTCAACCGATGGTTTGTCACTTATCAGTGAAATCAGAGAGATTTACGACAATTACGCCTTTGAAACTGAAATCTTGGCTGCTTCTATACGTCACACAATGCACATTATCGATTGTGCTAAAATCGGAGCCGATGTGATGACTGGACCGCTGAGTGCCATCATGGGATTGTTGAAACACCCCTTAACAGATAGTGGATTGAAAAAGTTTTTGGAAGATTACAAGAAAGGAAACTAATTATCTTTGAGTATATCCTCAAAATCAGACGCACTGAAGTTCCCAAAACCCTCTTTAATTTTTCCGTCGGTATCGACAATTATGGCTCGATTGAGTAGAGAAATTACCCACTTTTTACTGTCTTTGTCAAAATTGGTAAAGGCCATTTGGGTTTCGGGATTAATATTCATCATGCGATGTACCTCAAAAACAACTTCATTAAAGGGTTGGATACAGACTCCTATAAAGTTATATTTGGGATATAGTTTTTCTAACAATTTAACCTTGAGTACCGTATTTCGGTAGTGACTCATTTGTGTCTGCGACCAAAAGTAAAAGACAGTAGGGCCCTTTATGATTTGTTTTGTACTAACTACTTCTAGTTGATGATTCTGTAATTTTAATTCAGGTAGCTTTTTTCCATTCGACATGTTTACTATGTCGTTATGAAGATCAAAAACTTCAGTGAGATATGCCTTTGATTTGTTAACTAAAATAAATTGTTGAAGGAACTTTTCATGATTATTATGGTTGTCTAATTTCATCAATTCCTCGAAAGCTACTGCTCTTGCCAAGTTGTTTTTTAGTACATTTCCTTTAATGTGGGTTTCGATGAATTGTAGGCGCTTGACATTGAATGTTGTTTTTTGTCTACTTATAAAGTAGTTTTCGGTGTTTTCTAGGGCTTCTTTACTTAGGTAATTTAGCAGATAATTTATGTAGGGATCAAAAAAAGCCAAATCGGTTTCTGATAAACTGAGGTATTTTCTAAAGTCAAAATAGACAGAATCTTGATTTTCTTCTAAAAAAGTTCCCCTTAGTAAGGCATAGCGTTCTTTTCGAGTTGCATAAGGATAGATATAGGCGGCTTGGGTGATTTTTTGAGCTATAGGAGATAGATTGTTTATGGAGTCCATTAGTATCCATTTGTTTTTTTTCTCTACCAATAGTGAGTCAATTAATTTTGCAAATGTTTCACTATCACTCGAATATTTTGAAGATAGAAAACTATTCTCTTTCTCAAAACTCAGCAATAGATCCATCATAAAGTTGTTTTTTGCCGCCCCACGGCCAGAATAAACGATGGATTCATTAAAGGCTGAGGCGTTGATTCGTGCCCAAATACTATCTCCTTTTTCCAAAAAAACAGATTTGTACTCAGGAATGTGTTCAATCTTGTAAATTCCTGTTTCTAGGGAGTCATAATATTTGAAAAAGCGATAGTTAAGGTTGAGTGGAAGCGAATCAATCGTCTTGTTGTCCTTATAGAGTGTCACATAGGTTGAGGAGGGGTTGATGATCTGTCCCCCAAAGAAAATCCTATTCCTGTCCACTTCTTTATTACAGGAACTGAGGAAGACTGCATAGGTGAGCAGAAAAATTTGTAGTAAATATTTTGTTTGATTCATTATAACTGCAATTTACACCAACTAAACTTTAAAAAAAAGCAAACCCTGTGGGAGAAATATTTACTTTTGCCATTGCAAAGTTAAAATTATGCTATCGGTTAATAATTTATCAGTTCAATTTGGTAAAAGGGTCCTTTTCGACGAGGTTAATGTGACTTTTACCCCGGGCAATTGCTATGGAATCATCGGTGCCAATGGAGCTGGAAAATCTACTTTTTTAAAGATCATCTGTGGTCTTCAAGAAGCAAATTCAGGTTCAGTTTTTTTGGAGCCTGGAAAACGAATGTCTGTTTTGGAACAAAACCACAATGCATGTGATGAATATTCTGTTTTGGAAACCGTTTTGAGAGGAAATAAACCCTTGTTTATAATAAAACAGGCAATTGAAGACTTATATGCCAAGCCAGATTTTTCCAATGCTGATGGAGAAAGGGTGGGGGAGTTACAGGTTGAGTTTGAAGAAATGGACGGATGGAATGCAGAGAGTGCTGCGGCTTCTCTTTTGTCCAATTTGGAAATCCCTGAACATCTTCACCACACTCTAATGGCTGATTTGGATGGAAAGCAAAAAGTGAGGGTACTTTTGGCGCAAGCACTTTTTGGAGACCCCGATGTACTGATCATGGATGAACCTACCAACGATTTGGATTACGATACAATCATGTGGTTAGAAAACTTTTTGGCTAATTATGACAATACGGTTATCGTAGTTTCTCACGATCGACACTTTCTCGACGCAGTTTGTACCCATATCTCCGATATCGATTTTGGAAAGATTAACCATTATTCAGGTAATTATACTTTTTGGTATGAATCGAGTCAGTTGGCAGTAAGACAAAGGGCTCAGCAAAACAAAAAAGCGGAGGAAAAGAAGAAAGAATTACAAGAATTTATTGCTCGATTTTCGGCCAATGTCGCCAAATCCAAACAGGCTACCTCTCGAAAAAAAATGATTGATAAATTGAATATAGAAGAAATTCGTCCTTCCAGTCGCCGTTATCCTGGAATTATCTTTGAACAGGAACGCGAGGCAGGGGATCAGATATTAAATGTAGAAGGACTGTCTTACAGCATTGACGGGCAAAAAATTTTTGATCAGGTTCATTTTAACATGGCTCGTGGAGACAAAGCGATTATCTATTCCAAAGATTCTCGTGCCGTCAGTGCATTTTATGAGATCATTAACGGAAAGTTAAAAGCAGATAGTGGAAAGTACGAGTGGGGTATTACTACTACTCAGGCCTATTTGCCCTTAGACAATGATGATTTCTTTAGCTCAGATCTATCACTTGTAGATTGGTTGCGCCAATGGTCTCAAACCGAAGAAGAGAGAGAAGAGGTATATATCCGAGGATTTTTAGGTAAAATGTTGTTTAGTGGAGACGAGGCCTTAAAAGCCTCTAACGTCCTTTCTGGCGGTGAAAAGGTGCGTTGTATGCTCTCCAAAATGATGATGTCTCGGGCTAATGTTTTATTGTTGGACGAACCCACTAACCACTTGGACTTGGAATCCATTACGGCCATCAATAATTCGCTGAAAAACTTTAAAGGAACGGTGCTTTGCACCACACATGACCACGCTTTTGCACAAACTGTGGGAAATCGTATTTTGGAACTCACCCCTAATGGAATTATCGATCGTTACAGTACTTTTGATGATTATATGAGCGATCTAAAGATAAAGGAACTGCGGGCTAAGATGTGTTCTTAAACCTAAAGTGCATTAAATTTAAGTTTTGGAGTAATTATAATGTATGATGCAAACTCAACTGCAATTGGTTCTTCCCAAAACTGTTAGTGGTTTGTCGCATCATTCCAAACTGCATTTTCAATCCTTTTCTAAAAACATAGCCAAAGGCTCCGTAAAGTCTATTAAGATCGAAAAACGCAACGTTTTTTCCTTCACCTATTTTTCGTTGGCCATTGATGAATATTTCATTGTAAAAGGATAGGTATAAAGTTTTGGGTTCCATAACAATTTTTTTGAGGGGGATGTTAAGAAATACTCCGTAGCGGTAACGGGTTCTAAAGTCTTGATTTTCCATATAACGCATTTCGTATCGGAATCGATGATTGGAATATATTCTTCTAGCAAGTTTGATAGGAAACGAGGTTTCTTGATAAAAACGATTTTCTACACTACTTTCCATGCTGGCACCAGGAGTTCCGTTGGTGATATGGGCATAACCAAAGGTCAATTTTAAAGGACTTTCCTTGGGCATATATGTAATTCCTCCCCTAATGAGCAATTGTTGTAAATCTCCAATAATATTAAAATTCCGGTGCTGTATATCCCCCTGAACTCCCCAAAGACTATCTTTTTTAAAACGGGTATTAATAATATACAAATACCAAGCTCCCATTTCATCAGGGTCTACTTGAGCGTATATATTGGTGTGGAAACTGAATAGTAATGCCAATATTGGAGTGTAAAACCATTTTTTCATAGGGGCAAATATAAAAATTATTGGATTATTTCAAATCAAGAGCGTTGAGTACTTCAACAGCTTGCTGCTCTTCGTCTCTGTGAACCCAAAGAGTCTGTTGGGTATCCAAAATTCCAAAACCTGATAATCTGGCCGATGATGAAGGATCTTTTATCACAGGGACAATCCCGAGGGGGTCTAACGCATCTTCAATAACCATAACTTCTATATAGCTACCCTTAAATATTTGGATATAATCCTGGGGCATTCAGATGAACTAGGTTTTATCATATCGATTGTTCCAGATCGCTGGGTTGAAATTTTTTCCCAAAGCAAAGCCATAAAACAATACGATGGAAGCAATGGCCTTAAACATAAAGAAGTAAAGCATCCAAAAGGTTGAGGAGGTAGGAGTTTTGGTGAAAACTTGATAGGGTGTCATTAGTGTCACAAAAAAACTGACAAATAATATAGCCATCAATAGATTCCAAATATTTTTAAAAGGCCATGCCCAAGCTTTTCTGAAAAAAGATAAATCATTACCCCATTTGTGAACGAGATAGAAGTAGTTGTTGCCTAAAGGAACAAAAAGTAAAGGATCATCTGTTTTTTTTAATCTAAAAAGCACAGAAGGTGCCATAATCTTAAATCCCTCTAAAGACGTTTGATGTTCTTTTTCCAATTGGGTGATTTTTTCAATGCCCTCTTTTGGAATATTTCCTTTGAAGTATTTTAAGTCTAAAAAACGTAATCGGTAATCTATGCAAACCTTCCTAATCTGACTCAAGTGAAAAATTTTATGGCTTTCTAATTGATCAAAGTCAAAATTATTTGTGTTTTGAGATTCAGAAGAAAGTCTATCTAACATATTTCCAAGGTTTATGGAAGAATTATGTGATAAAACATTTATAAGAATCTGGTCAATTTGAGTAGGGGGGAAGAGTTTATTCATCATCATCAATCTTTTTCTGATTGTAAAATTAGGAATAAAATAGGTTTTGACAAAAGTCAAAAAAAGAAAAGCTTAATATTTATTAACGCAATTGAGCTCCTAATTGGGTTTCAAATTGATTTTGCAACTTCCCCATGATTTTATCTACATGCTTGTCTGTTAATGTCTTCCTAGGGTCTTGGAAATAAAAGCTTACGCCATAAGACTTTTTCCCCTTGGGAAGTTTGTCTCCTTCATATACATCAAAAAGTTGAATAGAATTAAGAATATTTTTTTCAGTTTTTAGTGCAATGTGTTTTAATGCGTCAAAGGTAATCTCATTATCGAGTAGCAAAGCAAAATCTCTTCTTACTTGAGGAAATTTTGGTTTTACTTGGTACCGAATATTGTTATTCCTAGCCAAATCGGCAATCTTTGTAAAATCCAATTCTGCGTATACTACCTCTTGATTGATGTCGAATTTATCGCAGATTTCTTTTTTTATAAAACCAAACTGCAAAAGGGATTTTCTTTTGTATGTATAGCTTAAACCCTTGGAAAAAATATCATTATCTGTGCTTTGCTCTTCCCATTGGATTGAGCAGTTTTTAAGCAGAAGTTGATTAATAACGGCTTTTAGATAGAAAAATACTTGGGGTTGATGGGTCACATTCCAATTTTCTTTATGTACATCACCACTGATGGCCAAAGAAAGAAATTTTTCTTCCTCGAAGACACCATTTTTTTGCTGGTAGGTTTTGCCTAATTCAAATAGTTTTAGGGATTTGGACTGACGATTTAGATTAAAGGCTACGACCTCTAATGCACTGGGAAGCAGTGAGGTTCTCATTTGAGAGAGCTCTTGTCCAAGGGGGTTGATTATGTTTACACCTTTGATTTCTTCGAAAATTTCCTCATAATCAGGGCTCGTGATAGAATTGTTTATCATTTCGTTAAAACCTAAACTGACCAGTTGATTAGACAGACGTTCTGCAATTTGATGATCGTCGTCACTAATAAAGTCAGGAACATTAGTGTGAAGTAGCTTCGCTGTGTTTACATTATTATAGCCGTAAATCCTCAGAATTTCTTCGATGACATCAGCTGGGCGGGTCACATCTACCCTGTAGCGTGGAATTTCAATTAACATTCCTTCTTTGTTGGAATGATGTATTTTTATTTCAAGTCCATTTAGAATATTGGAAATGTCATCTTTGGATATTTCTTGCCCAATGGTCTTGTTAATTTGTTCAAAGGTCAACATGAATTTGACGGCCTCAGGGAGGTCATGCTTGATTTCGAATAATTCTCCCTCGACGTTTCCACCGGCCAGTTCTATAATCAAGTTGGCTGCGTATTTAAGTGCCTGAAGTGTGATTTCTGGGTCAATACCCCTTTCAAATCTGAATGACGCATCTGT
>CAJVZM010000025.1 GCA_913020475.1 uncultured Flavobacteriaceae bacterium | reverse complement strand
ACCCACGACCTCTTGACTGCCAGTCAAGCGCTCTAGCCAGCTGAGCTACATCCCCGTTTAGGCTTGAAGTCAAAAATACAACAAAGCATTAAATTTATAAACCTCTTTCCAATATTCGTTTAATATTGTGCTATATTTAAAAGAATGACTGATTTAAAAATTAAATGGTCTTTGTTTTTATTGCCATTGTTTTCGGTGGGTTTCGCACAGGGCGATGCCAATTTACTGCTGCAATACAACCAAGGGCCTGATCTGGATGGCTTTTACCGCAAATGGAATTTGGATCTTCACCTTCATACAATTTATGGTGATATGCGGGAGGACTATACCGTTCGCAAAATCAGCTTTTCTGGCGGTGCTTATATTCAATATAAATTTTCAAAAACCTTTGCCCTAAATTCCGGTGTGGACTACTTCAATCTTAGCTATCAGTATAGCCTGACTAAAAATAAATCATACGATCAACTCACCTACCTCAGTTTTCCCTTAACCATTAGAGTGTTTCCCTCCCGAAAACTCCATTTTGAATCGGGTTTATTGTATAATCATTTGCTCAAAGCACAAAATACACAAATCGTTGACCTAAAAAACCAAAGCTATGAATATCCACTGGGGGTAATTCAAAATGCTTTTGGGTGGATTTTTACAGCCCAATACAATGTATGGAAACGCTTTGACGTATCGCTGCAATACCGTTTTTTTAAAAAATCAACTAATCCTCTGAATCAACAAATAAACAATTTTGATGCTTTTCTTTTGGGCCTTCATTTTTTTTTACTTAATCCCAAGAAAAAACCAAAATAGGTTAGTTGTCAAAATAAATATATACTAAAGGTTTTTTTTTCTTTCGTCTGCTTAAAAAAATATTTTTGATTTTCTTAGATTTAAGTTAGCTAATATTGTCCAATGAGATCACTTGATAGTTCAAATCAAAATCATAGAACTTGTTATTGTGTTTCATAATCAAACTGTTACTCGTTTTTTTACTATATAAATTATAGCAAAAATTCCTAAAGGAGAATATGAAGTTCAACAGCAAAAGTTACCGTGATTGAGTTATCCCGAACAACAGCCCCTGAAATGGATACAGATTAAAAAATTATAGGTAAGACAGGCTCCTTGATCATAACTACCAAACAAAAGTGAAAAAATTGGATAGTTTTGTAGATTATGGTTTTTATATGACAGTGGTCAGGGTTAAATTATAGAAAAATTAAAAGAATCTTCCTACCGAAATGTTAAGGTAATAGTGTCTTGGGTTCAACTGAAGCCTATTGTCACGAGAGATACTGTTCCATAGCGTCAAAAACCTCCACTTTTCAGTGTGATAAGCAAAGCCCAACTCCAAACTATTTTTGTAGGGAATATCAGTCAAAACAAAAGGGGCATCATTGTCAAACAAACTGCCAGAGATCATATAATCGTGAAAGCGATACGCTTGAAGTGTACCCATATAAAACCCATATCCTTTGCTTTGCATCTCCAATGGATTTCCCAAAAATCCCAAGGCCTCAGAAGTACCCCACAAAACCCCCAAACGCCCTCCAGCAGCGATGCGTTGGGTGCCCAAGTTTCCAAAAAACTCGGACAATAAGGCCAATCGCTCACCTAATGGCCATCGCCTTTTCTTCAACGTATTAAAATTTAGGTGAAACCTTTGAGGCAATGCCTTTACCCAAGCTACATCTCGTAAACCCAAAACCTTATCATGATAAAGGTTTTGGAAATAAGGCGCCAAAGAGGCCTTCCCAGTCATTCCAATCTTTAGCGATAATCCCCAAGCCGAAAGGGTACTCTTGTACCACTCAAAAGATCGTTCTAAAAACAACCATCCCCCATAGGGATAATCCAAGTCTCGGATATTACGAGTATATCTATTTTTCGGGGTATATATCTCCTGACCCAAAGTCCAATGCGTGAATTTTTTTGGAAAAAACTCCTTTTGATCTATTGATTTTAACTTTCCAAAACTGACAAAAATTCCACTAGAATAATATCGATCCAAATCAAAATAAAGGTCATTGTCTACACTGAGATTTACATACCGCTGACCAAAGGAGCCCTCTGCAAACAACAGAGCACAAGTTAATAAAGACAAAAAAGTATGCTTCATTTATTTTAGAAGATCGGAATTTTATCACCATTTATGAAATTAGATTTCAAAAAATCATTTCAATTTGAAGAGAACTCCCTAAAACAAAATAGATTGGCTATTTTTGAAGATTGATGGAAGAGAGTGTTCATTTAGAGAAAGACAATAGAATAGGGAGGATCAAGTTTTTCCATCCCAAGGGAAACAGCCTGCCCCCTTCGCTATTACAAAAATTGGTTAAGGCTTTTAAAAAAGCAGAAGTAGACCCCAATATTGGCGTAATCATTTTGGAAAGTGAGGGAAATGCCTTTTGCGCTGGAGCTTCTCTGAGTGAGCTTAAAACGGTAAAAACTCTTGAGGAAGGCACTGCCTTTTTTATGGGCTTTGCCAATTTACTCAATACGATTAGACAAATGTCAAAATTTGTTTTGGCCAGAGTCCACGGCAAAATTGTTGGAGGCGGTGTTGGACTGGTTTCTGCTTGTGATTATGCCTTTGCTACCGATACAGCTTCCATCAAGCTCTCCGAACTTTCCATCGGCTTGGGGCCCTATGTGATCGAACCAGTTGTAAGTCGGAAGATAGGAAGCACAGCTTTTGCACAATTATCCTTGGACAGTGCCCAATGGAAAAGTGCCCAGTGGGGACTCCAAAAAGGGCTTTATGCAGAATGTGTCGGTGATCGAGAGGCGCTAGATCGAACCGTAAACCAAAAAGCACAAAGATGGGCAAACTACGCTCCCGAGGCCTGCAGAGAGTTGCGTAAACTTCATTGGAAAGACACCCAAAACTGGGAAAGCCTTTTGCCTAAAAATGCCAAAATAACTGCTCAGTTAGCCCTGTCAGATTTTACTCAAAACAAAATCAAATTACTCTAAAAATGGATAAAAAAGTTCGTGTCACCAAACAGTTTAAATTTGAAACCGGACATGCGCTCTATGGATACGACGGGCTATGCAAAAACGTACACGGCCACAGTTATCAGTTGGACGTTACAGTCATAGGCTACCCCATTGCAGATTCCAAACACGTGAAAAACGGAATGATCATCGATTTTGGAGACCTCAAATCCATTGTCAATCGAGAAATTGTTCATCCTTTTGACCACGCTACGGTGCTCAATACCAACACCCCCCACAAAGAAATCGCAGATGAAATGGAAAGCAGGGGTCACAAAATACTAAGAGTTAGATACCAACCCACAAGCGAAATGATGATTTTAGACTTTGCAGTAAAGCTTCAATCAAAACTGCCTAAGCATCTCAAATTGTTTTCTTTAAAGCTTCGTGAAACAGCGACTGCTTTTGCCGAATGGTACGCCGATGATCAGTAAGCATCGCTAATTTTCTATTGATCTATAGGGTCCATTCCTTGGGTAGGCGGATTATTCAGGATTTAATTGGCTCCTAATGCGCCTTTATTTAGTCCGGGGAAATTGGGCAATTAAAAGCCCAACTGATCCAAATTGGCTTTGGGTTTGTCTGGTACCATAGGGTCGGAATCGTAGTCGTATTCTTCGCAGTCTAATGGAATACCCACCTGATCTGGTGCCAAAAATGCCTCTTGGGAAATTCCCAATTCTTCATTTTCATAGGCACCTTTCATATACAATCCCCAAATGGGAAGGGCCATGGTTGCTCCCTGCCCATAAGCAATTTCCTCAAAGTGAACCGAGCGGTCTTCGCCACCTACCCAAACACCTGTAACCAAGTTGGGCACCATACCCATAAACCATCCATCACTTTGGTTTTGAGTCGTTCCAGTTTTTCCAGCAATGGGGTTTTCAAAAATATAGGGATACCCTGTTACCACATTTTCATATACATAATTGGTCTTTTCTAGTCCGGCATGGCGCAGTCTCGCTCCTGACCCGTGTTGAGTAACCCCTTCCATAAGATTAACCGTGACATAAGCGGCTTCTTGACTGATCACATCTTTGGTTTTGGGCACCACTTCGAACAAAGCCATTCCATTTTTGTCCTCGATTCTGGTAATCACAATTGGCTGTATGTAAATCCCCTGATTGGCAAAGGTGCCATAGGCCCCTACCAACTCAAAAAGGCTGATATCGGGAGTTCCCAATGCAATGGAAGGCACCTTTGGAATGTATGAAGTCACTCCTGTTTTTTTTACCAAATCGATTACTGGTCGCGGACCCACCTTATCCATGATTCTGGCACTAATTGTATTGACAGAATTGGCCAGGGCATTTTTTAGGGTTCGAGTTCGACCATATCGATCCCCAGAATTTTTGGGACACCAAGGATCCACATTTCCATGTTTCATCGCATCGATACAATACAAAGCATCGGGTAGCTTATCACAAGGAGAAAGCTTGAGCTGGTCAATGGCTGTGGCATACAAAAAAGGTTTAAAGGTAGAGCCTATTTGACGTCGGCCTTGCTTGACTTGATCGTATTGGAAATGTTTGTAGTTGAATCCGCCAACCCAGGCTTTTACGTGACCTGTTTGTGGTTCCATAGACATCATGGCTGCCCTCAGGAAATGTTTGTAGTAGCGTATCGAATCCATGGGAGTCATAATGGTATCGATTTCCCCTTTCCAACTGAATACCTGCATGGTTACGGGTTTAAAAAAACTCTCTAAAAGAGCTTCTTCGTCCATTCCCGATACTTTTCCCTTCCGCCAGCGCTCGCTGCGGTAGGCAGTTCGTGTCAAAAGAGTATCGATTTCCCCTTCACGCAAATCCAAAAAGGGTGCGGTAGGGTTTAATTCTTTAGTATTCTGAAGAAAAAATTCATTTTGTAAATTCTTCATATGAGCCGAAACAGCGTTTTCGCCCAGGGCCTGAAGGCGGGAATCGATGGTGGTATAAATTTTTAGACCATCACGGTAGATATTATAGAGACTGCCATCGGCTTTGGGATTTTCACGTATCCACTTTTTCATAAACTCCTGGAGGTAGGCACGAAAATAGGTAGCCAAACCTTCGCGGTGGGACTCAGGTGTAAAGTCAATTTCCAAGGGTAGGGCAGAGAGAGAATCCTTTTCTTCACTCGTGATCAATTCATTTCTGAGCATTTGCTGAAAAACCACATTACGCCGTTCCCGAACCTTTTCGGGCCTCCTAAGCGGATTGTATAAAGAAGAGTTTTTGAGCATTCCTACCAGGGTAGCAGATTGTTCCAATGTCAGGGCTTGAGGAATGTTGTCAAAATATATTTTTGCTGCCGAGCGAACCCCGTCGGCGTTATACCCAAAGTCATAAATGTTGAGATACATGGCAATGATCTCATTTTTGGTGTATCGTCTTTCGAGCTGAACCGAAAGTACCCATTCTTTAATTTTCTGCAGCACAGCTTCTTTTTTGTTTCGGGAACGCACCCCAACAAATAGCTGTCGGGCCAACTGCTGGGTAATAGTACTGGCACCACCCTTTTTACCGAAATAAAACAAGGCCCTCAATGTACCTCGCCAATCGATTCCAGAGTGGTCGTAGTAGCGCTCGTCCTCAGTGGCAATTAAAGCTTGCACCATGTTTTGGGACAATTCACCATATGTAATCGGCGTACGGTTGTCATTGTAGTAAAATTTTCCCAACACCACCCCATCAGCTGAAAGGATTTGTGTGGCCAAATTGGTTTTGGGATTTTCTAATTGCTCTAGTGGGGGCATGGGACCTAAATAGCCCAGCGCGGCAAGGAAAAAAACACCCACCACCGAAAAGAAACCGCTAATAAAAAGTAGCCAGAAAGCCCAGATGAACTTTTTGAAATTCCTTTTTTTTATTTTTTTGTTTTTAGGTTTATTCATCCTCTAAAATTTCCTCAACCGAAAAACCAACACCCACAACTCCCTCCAAGGGGTCCATTCCTTGTTCACTGCCATTGAATCTCAATGCATGCTCCAACTGGATGTTTAGATTTTTCGCTCTTGGCAATTTATACTTTTCTTTCCACCAGAGCTTACTTTCCTTTAATTCCAAAAATCCTTTCCCCAGCCACTGGCCTTGAGCGTTGGCCATAGCATATTCCAGCGTATCGCATAATATAAGTGAATCTCCTGATTTGAGTTGTGCAATCAAAAAGAGATTGGAAAAAGGATAATGTTGGTTGTTTCGGATGTAAATCATCATATTGACTGGCAGATCTGTAGAATCCTTGAGCGAGTAAACTACTTTTTCAGATGCCGGCCACTGTCCCTCAAAATTACGATATTCCATAAAAAAAAGGGGCTCGCTGCATGCAAAAATCAATCCCATAATCAACACCGAAAATATAGAGTATTTGCTAAACATTATTTTGACGCCGGTTGGGCTTGCGTTTTTTTCTCCTTTTGTTGCTGGATCTGTTGGAGCGGTCGAAACGGTTCAGACTGTCCTGACCCACAACATTTTCGAAAGAAATATCCCGTTTTTCCAGAACAATTCCCGTGGCTTCAAAAGAATACTCCTCAAGACTGGGCACTTTTTCTTTATTTTTATTTTTGTCAATGATCTCCTGTACAGATGACAACGAGAGCATATGCCAGTTCATCCATTCGCCTTTATACGCGTACCACAACAGCTCCTTAAAAATATCCATTTTTTGCATCACGGCCACCCCTTTTTCGGTTTGCAGTTTGACCTCAGATTTGGGAAAGGTTTTCAGCGCAGAGCGGTATGCATCGAGTTCGTAATTCAAACAGCATTTGAGTTTTCCACATTGTCCGGCTAGTTTGAGAGGGTTGAGAGACAACTGCTGATAACGTGCAGCAGCCGTTGACACCGATCGATAGTCAGTCAACCAAGTAGAACAACAGAGTTCTCGGCCACAGGAGCCTATGCCTCCCAAACGTGAGGCCTCTTCTCGCAGTCCGATTTGCCGCATTTCGATCCGGATGGAAAAGGCTTGCGCCATGTCCTTGATCAACTGTCGGAAATCGACCCGACCGTTGGCTGTGTAGTAAAAAGTGGCTTTTTTACCATCTCCTTGGAATTCGACATCGGAGAGTTTCATTTCCAAGCCCAGAGCAATGGCCAACTCTCGAGCTCGTTTTTGGATTTGGGCCTCTTTGTCTCTCAAGGCGTGCCATTTGTCTATTTCCTGCTGATTAGCTTTACGTAAAATTTTGTTGACATCCTCGCTGTCTTCGCTTACTTTTTTCTTTTTCATCTGAAAACGAACCAATTCCCCAGTAAGGGTCACCAGTCCCAGATCGTAGCCGTTATCTACATGGGTAATCACCGGGTCGCCCACGGCCACCGTCAAGCCCTCGGGCAAAGTGAAAAATCCTTTTCGACTATTTTTAAAACGCACCTCCACCAATGAAAAAGGGGCTTTTCCTGAGGGCATTTCCATATTGCCCAACCAGTCAAAAACCGTCAATTTATTACAACTGTCCGTCCCGCAAGCACCGTTACTTTTACACCCTCGTGGTGAACCTTCTCCATTACTGGCACATGATGCACAGCCCATAGATTTTAATTAGAATTTAAAGATAAGATTAATTCGAGGGATTGGGGAACTGTAAAATCCTAAATTAATATTTAAATTTAAGTACTTCGCTACGGCCTTTTTTAAAGATTTTGTTACTGTTATGCTTTCCCTTTCGCCTCTTTCTTTGTTCTTCGAGAGGCAGATTGATGATTTTTTGGCAATCAGTAGAACAACAACTTTGTCTTTTTTGACGACAAGAATCACATTGGATAAACAACAGGTGACAGGCTTCGTTGTAACAGTTAACATGGCTGTCGCAAGGGGTACCGCATTGGTGACATTTAGCGATTACATCCTCACTTATCCGCTCTCCTCGGCGTTCGTCAAAAACAAAGTTTTTTCCGATAAACTGATTCTCCAAACCTTTTTCATTGACCTGACGTGCATATTCTATGATCCCCCCTTCCAATTGAAAAACATTTTTAAACCCTTTATGTTTAAAGTAGGCACTCGCTTTTTCACATCGGATTCCTCCGGTGCAATACATCAACAATCTTTTATCCTCTTTGTGTACTGATAAATCCTTTTCTATTAATGGTAAGGATTCACGAAAGGTGTCAACATCAGGAGTGAAGGCTCCTTTAAAATGTCCGATTTCACTTTCGTAATGGTTGCGCAAGTCTACACATACCGTATCGGGCTGGGACAAGAGTTCGTTAAAATCCTCGGCATTGAGGTGGATCCCTTTTTGGGTCACATCGAATGTGGCATCGTCAAGGCCATCAGCCACTATCTTTTCTCTAACTTTAACCTTTAATTTCAAAAAGGATTCATTGTCTTGCTCCACGGCGATGTTGAGCCGTACCCCTTCTAAAAAACTGATCCCATCTAAAAAACTTTTAAAGTCATCAAAGCGCGGGGCGGGAACCGAAAGCTGGGCATTGATGCCTTCATGCGCGACATAGATTCGCCCCAATACGTCCATTTGGTTCCAATGCAGAAATAAATGATCTCTTAAAATCTGTGGGTTTTGGACTTGATAGTACTGATAGAAGGACAAGGTAAGCCTTTCTGTTCCAGCTTCACCAATCAATATACGGCGTTCTTCAGCACTTAATTTATTGTACAGTTGCATGCTATAAACTTTTAAATTTAGCTCCGTAAATTTAAAAAATTAGCCTTGTTTTTAGCTTTTCATCAATCAATATCTTTGGTAAAGAAAATTTCCGTGAATTTAATTAGTTTAAAAGCTATTGTAATTAAACAATTTCTGTTCATACTTCTGCTGTTTTCATAGTTTTCTTTTTCCCAAATTTATTCGAACATCCTCAATATGAATAGGAACAGAGATTCTTTACAATGGCTCAATGAGAACCTGATACTCAATGATGGGATTATCGTCGTTAGCCAATTGAGTGACTATTCCTATAAGGCTAACAATACTTAGTTTTTTCCCTTTAGGGGGAAAATGAGTAGAAATACTCACTTAAATATAAGATGATTGTAAACAGGTCGTATATTGTAAAGCCTAATTTTATTCCCCTGCCTTTAAAATTTTAAACCCCCAAGGCAAAAAAAGATTTTACATTCCCATTTTTTTTGCTGAATATTTTTCAGTAATCCAAAATTCCGAAGCCAACACTGAGGACAATGTCAATGCAACTTTAATATTTAATGTTTTAGAGATGCCGGAACTAAAAGAGTAGTGTTGATTGTTTCAATCAAAAACAGGTGCATTAGGATTTCATATATCCTGAACAAGTTTGGCGAGCAATTAAATTCACATATATTAAAATAGAGCTTATATTGTTAATAATCCATTGGTTACCGTTTTGTCCGCAACCTACATAAATAGTAAATTCGTTAAAAATTAAGATTATGGCAGACGCAAATGAAGCAAAAAAAAAAGCGCTACAGCTGACTTTAGACAAGCTGGATAAGACCTATGGCAAGGGAGCCGTAATGAAATTGGGTGATGAAGCGATCGAGGAAGTAGAGGCCATTTCCTCGGGATCCATCGGTTTGGATTTGGCCTTAGGTGTAGGGGGCTATCCCCGAGGTCGAGTTATCGAAATCTACGGCCCAGAATCTTCCGGAAAAACCACCCTCACCCTACATGCGATTGCCGAATGCCAAAAGGCAGGGGGGATAGCAGCTTTTATCGATGCCGAGCATGCATTTGACCGATTTTATGCTGAAAAACTTGGGATAGATTTAAGCGAACTCATCATCTCCCAACCCGATCACGGAGAACAAGCCCTTGAAATTGCAGACAACCTGATCCGTTCTGGTGCCGTTGATATCGTGGTGATTGACTCCGTAGCCGCACTTACTCCCAAAAGTGAAATTGAAGGTGAAATGGGTGACTCCAAAATGGGACTGCACGCCCGACTGATGTCTCAGGCTCTTCGGAAACTCACTGGCTCTATCAGCAAAACCAATTGTACTGTTTTCTTTATTAACCAACTACGCGAAAAAATCGGTGTCATGTTCGGAAACCCCGAGACCACTACTGGAGGTAACGCTTTAAAATTCTACGCCTCTGTCCGTTTGGATATAAGACGTTCTACCCAGATCAAAAGCGGTGATGCCGAAGTAATGGGAAACAAAACCCGTGTTAAAGTCGTCAAAAACAAAGTAGCACCACCCTTCCGCACCACCGAGTTCGACATCATGTATGGAGAAGGCATCTCCAAAATGGGAGAAATCATCGACCTGGGGGTCAACTATGAAATCATCAATAAATCTGGTTCTTGGTTCAGCTATGGTGATACCAAACTGGGTCAAGGACGAGACGCAGTCAAAGCCCTATTGGAAGACAATGTCGAACTTATGGAAGAGTTGGAAACCAAAATTATGGATACCGTCAAAGCCATAGAATAATTCATTCTTGAATCCGAGTAAAAGAATTGGATCTCTCAACATTTAAAGAAAAAATGTCGGCCTTGACCGAAGCCAATAGGCCCTTTTTTTTTCTGATCGATTTCGAACTGCAAAAACCCCTTATCTGTCCTTTGGAAGAGGCCCAAAAACTAGGTTTCCAATTTCAGGTCAAAGACTTTCGGAATTTCCGTCCCCGTGGCCGTAAACCCACTCTGGCTCCACTTTCTGTGGCCCCTATTCCCAGAAACATCTATGCCAAAGCCTACCAAAAGGTTATTGACGAAATCTATCAAGGAAATACATTTTTACTCAATCTTACCTTCCCGTCGCTTATCCAAACCCCCCTAAATTTGGAAGATGTTTTTCACTGGGCCAAAGCTCCCTATAAGCTGATTTCACAAAACCAGTTCGTAGTCTATTCGCCAGAATGTTTTGTAAAAATCAAAGACGGTCACATATATTCTTACCCCATGAAAGGCACCATCGATGCCCAACAACCCAACGCCAAAACCCAACTTCAAACTGACCCCAAGGAGATCAACGAACACAATACAATCGTAGATCTGATACGCAACGACCTTTCCAAAGTGGCCAATGATGTTCAAGTCACTCGCTTCCGATACCTCGATAAGATCAAAACTCAGAAAAAAGAAATCTACCACACCAGTTCGGAGATTCGTGGCAAGCTCCCCACAGATTGGAAAAGCCAATTACCCAATATTCTACTAGGTATGCTACCCGCAGGTTCCATTTGCGGGGCCCCCAAAGCCAAAACCATTTCCATTATTCAAGAAGTCGAACAAGACACAAGGGGCTACTATACCGGTATATTTGGCTATTTTGATGGGAAAATCCTGGACAGTGCCGTAAACATCCGCTATCTAGAAAAAAATGACGAGCGACTACTCTACCGAAGTGGCGGAGGTATCACCTTCCTCAGCGATCAAGAATCAGAATATAAAGAACTGATAGAAAAAATTTATGTACCCGTTATTTGAATCCCTTTGCGTCCAAGAAGGCCAACTCCTTCACCCCGATTGGCATCGATTCCGCTTTGAAAAAACGTTTCTAAACTATTATGGAAAAGCCCCGACTTTCGACCTTCTGGAATGTCCAAACATTCCACCCAAATTCTCCAAAGGCAGAGTTAAGCTAAAAATATTATACAACGAAAAAAAACGCAAACTGGATTTTCAACACTACCAAAAACAAGACATCCAAACCCTCCGATTGATCCATACTCAAGCTTTGGACTACACTTATAAATATACCCAGCGGGAAAAATTAGAGGCCCTGTTTGCTCAAAGAGAGGATTGCGACGATGTGTTAATCGTTCTAAAAGGAAACATCACCGATAGTTCCTATGCCAATGTGGTATTTTTTGACGGTGAGGATTGGTATACGCCACAATACCCTCTTCTGAAAGGCACCTGCCGGGCTAGACTATTGGCTCAGAGTATCATTAAAGAAATCCCAATATTGGTGAATGACCTTAAAAAGTTTCAAGGACTCAAACTGATCAACGCCCTGCGAGATATGGATCAACCTATGATTCCGATCAATCAACTACGCTATTAAGTGGTTTTTGTGGCTTTTTTCCAAGCATCAATGGCCTGCAACGCTTGTTGCTGCGGGTCATTGACCAATTCGGTGCGGATAAGGTCATACGTTCTTTGTTGTAACTCAGCAATATCGTTTTCCGTAAGTCCAGCAGTAAGCATAGGCTGATGAATGTCAACACGAAGTAGTCCAGGATACCCATGGGTAGTGTTCCAGGGAAATTTTCTTTTACAATCCAAAAAAACCATAGGACAAATGGACAATTGATGTTCAACCGCAATCCTAAAGGCACCCTTTTTAAATGGGTTTAGTAAAATACTTTCGTCTACATAGTCCTTTTCGGGAAAAATACAGACGCTATACCCCTTATCCAAAACTTTTCTCGCCCGCCCATAAACCCCATGTCGACTTTTGGAACTGCTACGATCTACCATTATGGCCGCCCGCTTGTAGAGATAACCAAAAAAAGGAATCTTAACAAGTTCCTTTTTCCCTACAAATACGAAGGGATTGGGAGCAGCCACAAACATGAGCATAATGTCGATATAACTGGAGTGATTTGCTACCAAGAGGTAACTCATTTCGGGATCCAAGTTTGTTTTAAAAACCTTTTTTATCTTAAAGCCCATACCAAACAACACCAGGCGTGACCAAACATTGCGCGCGATCCAAAAAAAAGGACGATAACCGTCAGGGAAAATCAATAAAAAGGCCAATAAAGGGAACATCACCACGACCAGGATTGAAGAAATAAAATAAAACCAGACCCTCCACAGTACAAGTAAAAACTTCATAGACATGTAAAAATACACTTTCTTAAATAGAGCAATAAGGAAATCGTGCAAACTTTGTACAACCGTCGAAAAAAAATATCTTTGCAATAAATTAATACCATCGGCTTTATGGCAAGGATTTTGACCGGAGTACAATCGACTGGTGTGCCTCATTTGGGCAATTTATTGGGAGCCGTACTTCCCGCCATCGAAATGGCGAATAGACCCAACAATGAGTCTTTTTTATTTATCGCCGACCTACACTCAATTACTCAGATCAAAGAAAGGGAGCAATTGTCTAAAAATACTTTTGCCACGGCGGCCGCATGGCTAGCCTGTGGTTTAGATGTGGAAAAAACTGTTTTTTATCGCCAAAGCGATGTAAGTCAAGTCACCGAATTGGCCTGGTTACTGAGTTGTTTTTTCCCATACCAAAGGCTTACCTTAGCGCATTCTTTTAAAGATAAATTAAATCGAATGGAGGATGTCAATGCCGGACTGTTTTCATACCCCATGCTGATGGCTGCCGATATTTTGATCTATGATGCCGAAGTAGTACCCGTTGGGAAAGACCAATTGCAACACCTGGAAATGACCCGCGACGTGGCCGCAAGGTTCAATCATCAGATGGGAGAAACTTTTGTGTTGCCTAAGGAAAAAATTCAAAAAAATACTCAATACATTATTGGAAGCGACGGCCATAAAATGTCAAAATCTAAAAACAACATCATCAATATTTTTCTGCACGACAAGGCGCTTCGTAAACAAATTATGGGCATAAAAACGGACAGCAAAACCTTAGAGGAACCCAAAGAACCTGAAAACTGTAATGTGTTTAAACTCTTTTTTCTATTGGGGGATGAAGCTCAAATCAAAATACTGAGAAAAGAGTATCTAGCTGGAGGTATGGGCTATGGTCATGCCAAACAGGCCCTGTTCGAATTGATAATAGAAAAATTTAAATTAGAACGTGAAAAATTTAACTACTACCAAGAACATCCCGAAGAGGTGGAGGTTGCCTTAGCCAAAGGAGCTGTAAAGGCCAGTAAAATTGCCGATGAAGTCCTACTCAGAGTCAGGCGAAAGCTGGGATTCTAGACCCATTCAAAAACTTATCAGGAATAATCGCTATTAAAAGCAGACTTGTAGGCGGTTCCATTAAAAGAATAAAGATTTGTTACCATCAAATATACTAACATCAATATTTAACGTTATTAAAAACAGTAAATATCACTATATTTGAGTATGCAGTTGCAACAGTACATCAAGGAGTTACTATACCGTCACGAGTGTGTTACAATACCTAATTTTGGTGCTTTTCTTACCCGGACTGTCAATGTATTGATCCAACCTGACTCTGGACTTTTTTCGCCCCCTTGCAAAGAAGTGAGTTTCAACCAGCTTTTGAATAGTAATGACGGCATACTGGCCCAATATATTGCTCAAAAGGAAAATGTTTCTTATGAACAAGCCTTAAGAAAAATTGAAAAAGAAGTAATTGTACTGAAACAACGACTGCACACCCAGCATTTAACTTTTTCAGGCATAGGCGAAATGCGCCTCAGCCCGCAAAAGAAAATTAATTTCTCCCCATTTGGAGCAATTAATTTTGATCTGAACTCCTATGGACTCAGTAATTTTATTAGAAAATCAATCTATTCCCCATCCAACGTAACAGAAAAACCCAAACCCTTTCCCATTATGGAAAATGAAAACAAAGACGACTTGATGTTTACCCCAGCAGAAAACGAAAACAAAAGCTCTCCTAAAATCCGATATGCCATTATCGGGGTGATTGGAATTTCTCTAATCGGCGCAGGCTTTTATTTCGGCAATCAATACATTGCCAACGAAAAAGCCAAAGCCACTGAAATGGCACAGAAGAAAATTAAAAGCAACGTTCAAAAAGCTACTTTTAACCTCGGCAATTTGTCTGAAGTAGAGCTTACCCTAGAAGCCAATCCCGAAGTCATCGAAGATGCTCCATTGGCTCAAACCTATTACAGTGTCATCGCTGGATCCTATCGGTCTATAGAAAATGCTGAAAAGAAACTGGCGCAATTACAGTCCGAAGGTTTTGATGCCGCTTTTACAGAAGTTAATCCGGAAGGCCTACACCGAGTGGCCTTTGGACGATTCGACTCCAAGCGTGAAGCTTTAAATTTGCATAATTACATCCGCTTCGCACTGAAAGAAGATGCTTGGTATTTAGAAGAACAATAGGCTACATCCTGAAGATCCAACTTTTTGGATTCTGAGGCTTTAATTCATTAAATACACTGAATTGTAAGGTGGTTTTGCCAGTTTGAGGATGGGTAAAAACCTGACCGATGGACTGTTTAGCTCTGACTTTATCCCCTTTTTTAACGTATACCTTTCCCATATTTTTATAGGTAGTAATAAAATTCCCATGCTTTATTAATATGGTGGGATTGCTGCCCTTAAAACTGAGAATTGTCATTACTTCCCCTTCAAAAACGGCACGGGCTTCTGCCTTAGGTGTAGTCGCAATGGTCACCCCATTACTTTTAATCATGGTGGTCTTGACCACCGGATGGGGTTGAGTTCCATAACGTTGTACGACGATTCCCTTTTCTACCGGCCAAGGCAGTTTGCCTTTGTTTGCTAAAAAATTGGAGGCCAATAACTTGGCCTCTGGGGTCAGGGCAAATGCATTTTTAGATTTTTTTCCCGCCGCTCTGTTAGAGGCGGCTATGGCCTCGCGAATCAAACGTTCAATTTCACGATTAATTGCTGCCGCTTTGCGTTGCTTTTGTTTGATTTCACTCGCCAATGATCGTGATTTACTTTTTAGCCCAATAATCAACCTTTGCTGTGATTTGCGTTCCTGCTGCAATTGCTGTTGCGCCTTTCGATTCTCTTTCACCAAAGCATCTTTTTGAGCTTTTTGCTCCAAGAGAGTTTTGTTGAGAGATTGAAGTGTTTTGGTTTTTTTTGCGATCTCCTCCCCTTGTTTTTTTCTAAAGTTGGCATACTGCTTCATGTATTGAACCCGCTTGTAGGCTTGTAAAAAATCCTCGGAGGAAAACAAAAACATCAAACGATTTTGAGAAGATTTGCTCTTATAGGATTTTTGGATCATCTCCGCATAGTCTTTCTTGAGTGTTTCCAACTCTTTTCTGAGATCGGTGATGATTCTTTGATTAACATTGATTTGTTGGGTCAAAAGATTGGCCTGCTGATTGTTGACTTTGACCAGATCATTTCTAACAGATATTTTGACATTTAGGTCTTCTATCTGAGAAAGCAGGGACTTTTCCTTTCTAGTGTTCTTAAAAAGAAGGCTGTTGATCTGCTTGATCTCTGCTTGAAGCCGCTTTTTTTGGTTTTCCAGCGTTTTCTGACGAGCAGAATTGGACTGGGCCATACCCAAGGATGCCGAGAGAAGAAAAAAAACTACAAGGAGCTGTCGTATGCGATACATCACATTTCTATTGGTTGGTAGCCTGTGGGAATATCGAAGGGAATACTCAAACGGTCGGGAAAATCGGGACGGGTATATTCCAAGTTGATTCTTGTCAAATCTCTACCGTCAAAAAGTGAAATTTGAACCTCCCCGGGAATAAGCTCTCCTTCCAGTTTTTGATGGTTCAGGTACTTGATGGTCAGAGACTGATTTGTACCTGGCACCATTAAGCGCTGTTCGAGTAATAAAAAGTTATTAGGATCAAAAAAGAAGGTAGGTCGAAAACGCAACTTGTCTGACTTTGGGGTCAAAATATAATATTTGGGATGCGAAATGCTTTCCCAACGGCCACTGTTGATTTTGGTCAAGGGAAGGCCCATCAAAAGGTTTTGCAAATCATTAAATTCAAAACGGGTGTCGAATTGTTTATTAATAAAAGAAACATCTCCCTCAAAAAAGGTTTTTTGGAATTTTTCATAAAAAGAGACCTTGTCGGGGGTCACCAATAATTTGGCAATGGGGACAATCATATTAGCACTCATCCATATGGATTTGGATTTTTCCATCCTCAGGTTGATGATGATCTGTTGTTTGCGCTTACCATTGTCGTAGGTGGTTTTTACACGCGAACGAAATTTTTTATATTCCAATTGATTTTTGGCAATGGATTGAGTCAATTCCTTGGTTTCAAGGTCTTTTATGGGAGTTCGACTATATGGAACAACAGTCGACTTACAAGCCGTAAACAACAGAAGCCACCCCAACAAAACAAGGGGGATAAAATAGGCTTGATTTTGCATGTGTTTCATCACTTTGATAATTCTGAATAATCCCCAACGGATACAAAATCAAATGCACCATCGAATTTGACATAATTGCCGATCATGGCTCCA
>CAJVZM010000024.1 GCA_913020475.1 uncultured Flavobacteriaceae bacterium | reverse complement strand
GTAAGGAAGAAATGCGCGCAAGGGACTTGTTCTATGCCATGTGGATTTCAGATTTATTTATGAGACGTGTTGAGGAAAATTCAACTTGGACATTGATGTGTCCCAATGAATGTCCTGGGCTTTATGATTGTCACGGTGAAGATTTTGAAAAACTCTACCTCAAATACGAAAAAGAGGATAAAGGAAGAAGGACTATCCAAGCACGGGAACTTTGGGATAAAATTTTGGAATCTCAAATTGAAACGGGAACTCCCTACATGTTGTACAAAGACGCTGCCAACAGAAAGTCCAATCAAAAAAATCTGGGAACCATTCGCTCTTCTAACCTCTGTACTGAGATCCTGGAATATACCTCTGAGGACGAAATTGCAGTTTGTAATCTCGCTTCCATAGCACTTCCAATGTTTATAGAAAATGGTAAGTTTAATCACAAGGAACTGTTCAATGTAACCAAGAGGGTTACCAAAAACCTCAATCGCGTGATTGACCGCAACTATTACCCAGTAAAAGAGGCAGAAAACTCCAACATGAGACATCGCCCGGTAGGTTTAGGTGTTCAAGGATTGGCTGATACTTTCATCAAACTGAGGTTGCCATTTACTAGTGAAGAAGCCAAATCTCTTAATCAAGAAATATTTGAAACCCTCTACTTTGCTGCGGTAACAGCCTCTGTTGAAGAAGCGGAAAATGACGGACCCTACAAAACATACAAAGGGTCCCCCATGGCAAAAGGAGAGTTCCAACACAATCTTTGGGGGATTAAAGATGAAGAACTTAGTGGACGATGGGATTGGAAAGACTTGCGGAAAAGCGTTAAGAAACATGGTTTAAGAAACTCGCTCTTGGTTGCACCAATGCCTACCGCATCAACCTCTCAAATTCTTGGAAACAACGAGTGCTTTGAGCCTTACACTTCAAATATTTATACCCGTAGGGTATTGTCTGGTGAATTTATTGTAGTCAACAAGCACTTGCTGGAAGACTTGGTCAATCTCGGTTTATGGAACGAAGACATGAAACAAGAATTAATGCAGGCTAACGGATCCATACAACACATCCAAGATATACCAGAGGATATCAAAGAGTTGTACAAAACTGTTTGGGAAATGAGTATGAAAGACATTATTGATATGTCCCGTCATAGAGGTTATTTTATTGACCAATCTCAGTCCCTAAATTTGTTTATGGAAGGTGCGACTATGTCAAAATTAACGTCCATGCACTTTTATGCGTGGAAATCAGGTCTTAAAACGGGGATGTATTATCTAAGAACAAAATCTGCTGTTGATGCCATTAAATTTACACTGGACAATGCTAAAGTTGCAAAAATAAAAACAGCTGAAACCGATCATTCTTCCATTGCAACTGAGCCCGTACACGCTTCTTCAACTGCTGTTGCTGCAGGAGAAAGTATTCAAAATAACCCTGCGGCTACTGTAGAACCACTTACCCCTGAAGAGTTAAAACAGATGCTAGAACAGTCTAAAAAAAGTGAAGATGATGACTGTTTAATGTGTGGCTCATAACACATTTTTTGATAACATTAAATTAATTTACTGACACTCAGTCTTAACATTTACATAAAATTCAAACGTCCAATACTGTTTATATTTATTGAAAAATTTATTATAAATGAAATTTGGTTACAAAGTAAAGTTTATTGTTAAAACAATTCCTTCTATAATTTTAATGTTTTCTTTAACCACTCTTAAGTCACAGGAAATTTCAGTGCCAAAATTTGGCAAAGGAATTCTTCAGTTAAAGGGTCAAGAAGACTCCTGGTCAATGAATTTGTCATTTAGGATGCAGCTATTGACATTGGCTGATTTTGAGGATAATCAAATCAATAATTCAAGTTACAATTCGTTAATTAGAAGATCTAGAATTAAAATGTCCGGATTTGCCATTAACCCGAAACTAAAATATAAATTTGAATTAGGGTTATCAAATAGAGATATATCAGGAGCCAATGAATTTACATCTAACTCACCAAGATATATTCTAGATGCTTATGTTGATTGGAATTTTTATAAAAACTTTAGAATTAGATTTGGACAGGGAAAGTTACCTGGAAATATGGAAAGAGTTATTTCCTCAGGAAATTTATCACTTGTTGATAGGTCTATATTAAACTCTAAATTCACAATTGATAGAAGTTTTGGAGTCCAATTTATAAATCAATTTAATTTAGGGAAAGTTTTTCTCTCGAGACAAATTATCGCAATTTCACCTGGAGAGGGAAGAAACGTTACAACAGGAAATATTGGAGGTCACCAATACACATATAGAGTTGAACTTCTTCCTTTTGGATTGTTTGATTCAAAGGGGGATTATTTTGGCTTGGACTTAAAGAGAGAATTATCTCCCAAATTAATGCTCGCTTCCTCATTAGACATAAACAAAAATGCAGTTAAAACAAGAAGCAATATGGGGTCCTATATGATTTTAGAAAACGGATTTTTTAAAACTGATATTCAAACAATATTTGTAGACGCACATTTTAAATTCAGAGGATTTTCTTTAATGTACGAATATGCTAAAAGAACTGCTGATGATCCTATTGCAAAAGACAGCAATAATATTCCCACGGGTGATATTGTCAATGTAGGTTCCTCCAACAATATTCAATTCAGTTATTTAACTAATTCAAATTTTGCTTTCACTTTTCGAAATACTAAAATCAATTATGATAAAATATACCAACACAACGATAATAAACAATTTACGCTTGGAATTTCCAAACTTTTTAGGGGTCACAAGCTTAAAATTCAAAGTGATTTAACCTTTGAAGAAAGATATAATTCTAATAAAAATATAATATATAGAGTTCAATTGGATATTCACTTTTAATTTAAAAACATGAATGACGTTTATTTTATAATAATTTGTATTCTTGGGATTGTAGCAATTGGCGATCTAGTTGTTGGAGTTAGTAATGATGCTGTAAACTTTCTAAATTCTGCAGTTGGTTCTAAAGCAATTTCATTCAGAACAATATTAATATTAGCAAGCCTAGGAGTTGCATTTGGTGCACTTTTTTCAAGTGGATTAATGGAGGTTGCTCGTAAAGGTATTTTTAATCCAAGTGAGTTTTATTTTGATGAAATCATTTTAATTTTCACGGCTGTAATGCTTACCGATATTTTATTACTTGACTTTTTTAATACTATTGGTATGCCAACATCGACAACTGTTTCAATAGTTTTTGAGCTTTTAGGTGCCGCAGTTTTCATGTCTTTTATAAAAATATTTTCAGAATCACAGGACCTGTGGAGTATTTTTAATTACATAAATACATCTAAAGCTGCACAAATTATCCTTGGTATAGTGCTTTCAGTTTTTGTTGCACTTTCGATTGGAGCTCTAGTTCAATTTATAACTAGATTGTTTTTGTCATTTAAGTTTAACAAACAACCAAATATAAGTAAGTCAATTTTTGGAGGGATTTCGTTAACCTCAATATTTTATTTTATTCTAATAAAAGGGATAAAAGGTACTTCCTATGCAAATTTAAAGTTTGACTTAATTGGAGGCTCAACTATTAAGGTGTTTTTGGAGACAGAACTAATTTTGGTTGTAATATTAAATATTATTTTTTGGTTTTCAATTTCATTTCTATTAGTTCAATTTTTTAAATTAAATATATTTAAAATTATCATTGGAGTAGGAACTTTTGCCCTTGCCCTTGCATTTGCCGGAAACGATCTCGTTAATTTCATAGGTGTTCCTATTGCAGCTTATCAAGCCTACGAGGCCTGGTCAGTATCGAATATCCCTCCAAATGAATTCAGTATGATTTCACTGGCAGCTAAGGTTTCTACACCAACACTTTTTCTGATTTTATCAGGAGGAGTAATGGTTGTTACACTCTGGTTTTCAAGCAAAGCACGTAAGGTAATGAAAACTGAGATTGATCTTTCAAGTCAAAAAAATGTCAATGAAAGATTTGAACCAAATTTATTATCTAAATTTTTAGTGAAAATTTTTTCTTACCTAAGCTCATTGTTAAATTCACTGATTCCGGAGACAATTCAGACTAAAATTGAAAAACAATTTGATGGTTTTGATGACATCCGAAATAGCCTATCGGAAAATAAACCTTCTTTTGATATGCTTAGAGCAAGTGTAAATCTAGTAGTAGCTGCAGTTTTAATTTCAGTAGCTACCTCGTATAAGCTTCCATTATCTACGACATATGTTACTTTCATGGTGGCAATGGGAACATCTTTTGCTGACAGAGCTTGGGGTGGGGATAATGCTGTTTACAGAGTTTCAGGTGTTCTAAATGTTATTGGAGGTTGGTTTTTGACTGCTATTATTGCTTTTACAATTTCAGGAGTAATTGTTACAATAATTTATATCGGCGGAGTTTCAGCAATTTCAATAATTCTTTTTATAATTCTACTTTTGATAGGAAAAAATTATCTTAAACATAAAAAAAATGAGAGTGAAATCCCTTTAGATACAATTCTAAGAGTAGAGAGCAATTCAATAAAAGGGGTTATTAAAGAAAGTACAACTAACATAATTAAGGTATTTAAAAGAATTGACTCCGTTTTTGAGGCCTTAACTGAAGGTGTTTCAAAAAATGAAATTAAAAAATTAAAATTAGCTAGAAAAAAAACAAAAAAACTATCAGAAGATATTGAGGAATTAAAGGATAATATCTTTTATTTTATCAAAAAGCTGGATGAATCTAGCCTGTCAGCAAGTAGTTTCTATATTTCATTGTTAGGATTACTTCAAGATCTTACAGATGATTTATCATACGCAGTTAAAAAGTCATATAAGCATGTGAACAATGATCATAGAAAATTAAAATATTCTCAGATAAAAGATCTTCTGGAAATACACGAAATTACTAAATCAGATTTCACCTTAGCCATGGAAACTTTTTCTAATAATTCAAGTGTTGAAATAGAAAACTTACTAATTAATCAAGATTCCATTTTAGAAAAATTTGATAAGAAAATTCAATTACAAGTAGGATTAACTAGAGATAGTGAAACAAGTCCAAAGAATACTACTCTTTATTTTAATCTACTATTGAAGAAGAAAGATATTTACAAACACAAAATCGAAATTATTAAAATATTCTTCGATTTTAACAACAAAATAATTACTTAAATAAAAAACGTTTATTTAAAAAAAATAAACAAGCATTTTATATAGTAAAAAGTTTAATTATATATTTTTACTTAGATAGATTTACATAAACTCTTAAAAGATAAATTGGGGTTGACGTTCGATTTATATGTTGATGTTATTAAATATTTTTGCAATTAACAGTTCAGTAACATTTGTGAAGTATGCAGTGGAATAATCTATTGAAGCTCAAGAGGTTTGGGGACACAAAAGACCGGCCACGGGCGGCCCAAGACGACACCCGTTTGGGTTTTGAAGTGGATTATGATCGCATTGTATTTTCCAGTGCTTTTAGAAGTTTACAAGATAAGACACAGGTCATTCCTTTTTCCAAAACAGACTTTGTTCATACCCGGCTTACACACAGCTTGGAGGTTTCTGTAGTGGGAAGAAGTCTGGGAAGAATGGCAGGTAAAAATATTCTGGAGAAACATCCTCATCTGTCTGAAGATTTGGGATACAAAATCAACGATTTTGGCGCCATTGTTGCCGCTGCGGCGCTGTCTCACGACATCGGCAACCCTCCTTTCGGACACAGTGGAGAAAAGGCCATCGGTCACTATTTTCTCAATGGAAATGGTGCTAAGTACAAATCAAAGCTTTCAAAAAAGGAATATCAGGATTTATGTAAATTCGAGGGGAATGCCAATGGATTTAAAATTCTCACAGAAAGTAAAGTGGGAACTCCAGGTGGATTACGACTCAGTTATGCTACATTAGGTGCCTTTATCAAATACCCCAAAGCGAGTTTGCCACATCGTCCCACTCCCCACGTTGCCCATAAAAAATATGGTTTTTTTCAGGCCCAAAAAACATTCTTTGATATACTTTCTCAAGACATGGGCTTGATTGATTCAAAAACAGTACATCGTCATCCGCTGGCCTATTTGGTTGAGGCTGCAGATGATATTTGCTATACCATCATCGACTTTGAGGACGGTATTCACTTGGGTTGGATTGATGAAGAATACGCCTTAGAATACTTGATCAATTTGGTCAAAAAAGATATGGACACCCTCAAATATTCTAAATTGAAACATCGCACCCAAAGGTTAGGGTATCTTAGGGCTCTTTCTATCAATAGTCTCATTAAAGACGCAGTCAGAGTGTTTACAGAAAACGAAACACATATCCTTAGTGGAAGTTTTGGTCACGCCTTATTGGAAAAAAGTCAATTCAAGGCGCAAATTAAAGACATAATCAACTTGAGCGTAGAAAAAATTTATTGCTCCGAAGAGGTCGTTCAAAAAGAAATTGTGGGATATAAGGTCATTACTGCGCTACTAGATGCTTTTGTCTCAGCAGCTTCCAATGCCTTTTTTAAAGAGGATAACAGCTATGATCAGTTATTACTCCAATTAATCCCAGACCAAGAAGAGTTGCCCGCCCATAATCTATATCAAACCCTATTGAACGCCAGTTGTTATGTTGCCAGTCTGACCGATGGAAAAGCCATGCTTTTAGCAGAAAAAATTGGGTTTAAGTAGTTTTTCGAACATTTATTAGTTTCCAGTTTATACCTTTGACCGAAAATTTGCTAATGCGCTGGATCCCTTTTATTATTTTCTTAACCGTCCTACAATGGTATGCCTTCCAGGCATTAAAAACGCTTACCCAAAATAAAATATGGTGGATTTTATATGGATTGATTGTAACGCTTACACATGGAAGCTTTCTCTGGCAACTTTTCAGTTATGACCGTTCTGTAGGTTGGACACCCCTAATCACTTATACTGTAGGTTGGTTTATTGCTCTAATCAGTGGTCAACTCATCTTGACCCCTATTCTCTTTTTTGAAGACTTAAGTAGACTAGCGATGGGTATCTATAATTTGTTCGTTCATGAACAAAAATTCGAACTTCCCGAACGCAGAAAATTCATTGCCCAAACTGCATTGGCTATCAGTGCCGTTCCTTTTGCTTCACTACTCTATGGCATGTACCAAGGTAGATATAATTACAGAGTATTACGCTACACCCTAGAATATGATGCTCTTCCCGATAATTTTGATGGTTTTCAGATCACTCAAATCTCCGATTTACACTGTGGTAGTTTCGACAACTTTGAGAAAGTGGCATATGGAATGGATTTGATCAATGAACAAAAATCAGACCTTCTTCTTTTTACAGGCGATATGGTCAACAACAAATCATCGGAGGCACGACCTTGGGTAGGAAAGCTATCCAAGTTAAAGGCCCCTTATGGTAAATTTTCTGTTTTGGGCAATCACGATTATGGAGATTACAACGAATGGGAGAGTCCGGAAGCAAAGCAAAAAAACATGGAGGAGATGTATCAAATACACAAGGATATGGGCTTTGATCTTTTACTCAACGAGAGTCGATATGTAGAGAAAAACGGAGAAAAGATTGCCTTGGTGGGGGTTGAGAATTGGGGGGCAGGAAGATTTAAAAAGGCAGGAGACTTGGCAAAATCAGTTGGTCGAATCCAATCCGAAGATTTTAAAATACTACTTAGCCACGATCCCTCCCACTGGGAAGCAGAAGTTCTCCCCCATCCATATCCCTTTCATCTCACATTAAGTGGTCATACCCACGGTTTCCAGTTTGGTATAGAGATTCCGGGCTGGATCAAATGGAGTCCCAGTCAATGGCAATACAAACAGTGGGCAGGCATCTATGAAAAGAGAGAGCAAAAGTTGAATGTCAACAGAGGTTTTGGCTATTTGGCCTACCCTGGTAGGGTAGGAATATGGCCTGAGATAACTGTCATTACACTGAAAAAGAGTAATTTATTGATATAATCCCAAAAAAAACTACATTTGCTTAGGTGAACCCCTGAAATTATTGAGAAATGTCAAAATTTGGTGAACTCATTGATGACAAATTACCACTGCTTTTAGTTTTCTTCAACGCAGAGGAACAGGTCTCTAATTCAATGCATCCCATACTAAAAGATGTTGCAGCAGCAATGGGCGATAGAGGTAAGGTGATAAAAATTGACGTAGAAAAAAACATCAAACTAGCAGACGCGCTTAGAGTAAAGGTGCTCCCAACTTTAATGATCTACAAACTGGGTGAAATGGTTTGGAGACAAAGTGGTGATCAAGATGCCAATACCCTAATTAGTCTAATGCAAGACCATCTGGGCTAGTCTTCCAAGCTGTCCTCGTCCAATTCAAATTGTTCCATTGATTCATCAAATCGCTTTTGCAGACTATCTGCAAAATCAGAGCTGCCCATAAGTTCAACACGGTATATCAACTCTTGGAAATCTAGTACCTCTCCCTTGATCCGATCAAAAAATAGCTTTTTGTTGCTTTTGGAAAAATTAGCAATCATCCCAAAACGCTCTTCATATTGCGACACTATAGATGCTGCCAACTCCTCTGCCTTATCCTTTTGACCCGACAAATAGTATCCTTCTAAAAAATCGCTAAGAGAAGTATAATAATCATAATCTCCATAGAGATTCTTAAAGGGTTGAATTGCATTTGTAAAATAATCTAATTCTGTTTTTAAAAGTTCACGATCTTCATGGATCAAAATGGCTTCCAATAAGGTTCTGTATCTTTCAATCTGAGTGATGATATCTTCTCCCATCATGTATTGCTCACTTGGGGTTAGGGATTCGAAATACTCCAATTCATCGCTATATTTGAACGCAACTTGTTTGGCTAGTCGTCGCGCAGATTCTAGCACTCCCAAACGGTAGTAGGTGTCTACAAAGGGTACTAGGAGGCTGTAATATCCAAAATAATCCAAAGGCATCTTTTCAATGGCCAAGTCAAGGATTTTTTTAGCCTTTTCTTTTTTGTCTTCCTCAATCAATTTTTCGGCCAATCGCGCCAAATTACTTCTAAAAGAAATACTATTTTTTCGGGTTTCTACATCGTGATAAATATCAGGGCTTTCAGAATTTCCCCAGCTCCAATTCATGACAATATCATACATCAAATCGGCATCCAAACGACCCATTATGTATGGATTGTCTGAGTTTTGGGGTGTTCTAATGGGAACCAATTTATACACCAACCCCTCCAATTGAAGGTACTCCTTCATCCAAATGTATTCGGAATCGGAATAACTGCCTCCTGTAAAATAGATGGGTCTTTTCCAATTGTTATTGGCCAAAATATCCAACATCATGATCTGATTTTTGGTCATTCCACCCTCGGGTAAATCAATATCGATAAAGGGAACTATTAACTCTTCGTCTTCGGGTTTTACCACTCCACTTTTCAATACATTTTCTTTGTTGACCTCGACCCTTATTTTATTGGTAGGATAAAAAACCATCTCCTGGGTTCCCTTAGGTAAACGTTGGGGATCCTCTCCGGCTTGTTCCAACAAGCTTCTATATTTTGTTCTGGGGTGGTCACTTGCGACCCAATTCATAAAATCTTTGATGTCCCATCGAACAGAATCCAAAAGAGACTCATGCTTGATATAATCCCGAATGCCGTATGCATATCGCGGATGTGTCATCTGTGATGGGATAGGGTCACTCTCATAGGTTTTTCTTTTGAGTTGGTCAATATACCAATCTGTGGCCAAAAGCGAGGTATTGATCGTTTTAACATCAGTTCGGTAACCTTCGATCTCTTGGGCATACCAAAGGGCAAAAGTATCGTTGTCTCCAATGGTAAAAATCATGGCTCCTACGTCTTTTTGAATTGACTCCAAATAGGATTTTGCCATAGATTGGGCAGTATAACGTCCAGAACGGTCATGATCGTCCCAGTTTTGAAAAGCCATTAATAAAGGTACTGCCATAAAACAGGCGGTAACTACAATAGGAGCAAATACCTTTGATTTAATCCATGTCTTGGTCTTTTGTGAGAGATAGTAAGCTCCCATCCCAATCCACAATGCAAAAACATAAAAAGATCCAACCAATGCATAATCTCGTTCACGAGGCTCAAAAGGACGCTCGTTCAGGTAAATCTTTAGTGCTAATCCTGTAAACAAAAAGAAGAGTAACAGAACCCAAAAACGCTTGGGATCTTGTTGATACAGAAAAATCAATCCCATCAATCCCAACAGAAAAGGGAGAAAAAAATAAGTGTTTCTTGCCTTGTTGTTTCGTGCATCATCTGAAATATCCGATTGGTTGCCCAACCTAAGGGCGTCGATGAACGAGATTCCACTGATCCAATTTCCATTTAATACGTTATAGGTTCCTGCAATGTCGTTCTGCCTTCCAGTAAAGTTCCACATAAAATACCTCCAGTACATATAGCCGATCTGATATTGAAACAGGAATTTAAGGGAACTCCAAAAACTCGGTTTTTCTATTACCAAATATGGGGAAAGCGATCTGAAAAATTTGTGATATTCGTCTCCGGTAACAATTCCGTCGCGAATGTCTTCTCTAAATTCATCTACACGACTCTTCAACATCTCGTTGCTTCGATATTCTGGTAATATTGAAAACTCTAATGGGCCTGTAAAATTCATATAATTTCCGGAGTGCTCCGAACTCCAAAGACGTGGTAAAAAGCCTCTGTGCTTCCTGTTAGAATTGATTTTAGCCCTTTCCCAATGATTGACAATAATGTATTTCCCAGTTTTATAGTCTCTTTCGTATTTGGGCTTGTCGTCCACATAGGGCTCTGTTTCATCCTGACCGGCATAGATGTCGGAAAAAAGAGGTCCATAGAAAAGATGGGTTTCGGGGTATTGCTCTAGGTTGTAATAAGCCAAAAGCGAGCGGGCGTCGCCAGGCGAATTTTCATTGATCACCGTATTGGCATTGGCTCTAATGGGAATCATCAGCCAAGAGGAAAAACCCACCAATACAAAAAGTACACATAGGATACCAGTATTAAGGTTGATCCACTTTTGACGTTGGGTATATTTCAGACTATAATAAAAAAACAGGACAAAGGCCAATGCAGCAATCAAAGTTCCACTGTTAAAGGGTAATCCCATTTGATTGACAAAGAAAACTTCTGAATTTCCAAAAAAGGCAAGGGTAGTAGGTAGTAAAAGTTTAAAGATAAAAAGTAGAATAGCGACAGAGACCACATTTGCCAAAAGAAAACTTTTAATTGTTACTTTTTGGGTATTCTTGAAATAGTAAATCATGCCAATGGCAGGAATAGTCAACAGTCCCATAAAGTGAACCCCGAAAGACAAACCGATGATAAATGAAATCAACAACAACCAACGGTCTCCTCTTGGGGAATTCATTTCCTGTTCCCACCGAAGCCCTAACCAAAAAAGCAAAGAAAGAATAAAGGTCGCCATGGCGTAGACCTCCGCCTCGACAGCATTGAACCAAAAACTGTCGGAAAAACAAAAGGCCAAAGACCCTACTGAAGCACTTCCAAAAAAGGTCAATCGTTCTGCATTATTTTCCAATGATTTAAATGAGGGTAATTTTTTAATTAGTAAGGTCAGCGTCCAAAAAAGAAACAGGACTGTAAAAGCACTGGAAAAAACGGACATGTAATTGACCATTAGAGCAATGTTTTCAGTAGAGGTGGAGAAAAGTGCAAAAAAAGCACCCATCATCTGAAATAAAGGAGCTCCAGGTGGGTGGCCCACTTGAAGCTTGGCAGCAGTTGCTATGTACTCTCCCGCATCCCAAAAACTAGCGGTGGGTTCGACGGTAAGACCATAGGTCAAAAGGGCTACACCAAATACGCCCCAACCAAAACTTCGGTTCCACAATTGAAAAGTACTGATCGACATGTATAATTTTGTTTCACGAATGTATGAATTATATAAAAAAATAAGCCTCTCACCCTTGAATTTAGTTTAGTAGATTTTTAAATCTATTTGTTTGGCAACAAAAAACTTTAATATAAATTTGCAAAACATTTATGATGGCCTATGGTGTAACTGGCAACACGTCTGATTTTGGTTCAGAAGAGTCTAGGTTCGAGCCCTAGTAGGCCAACTAGTAAACAAAGGGATTGCGGAAATGTAGTCCCTTTTTGGTTTCTTAACTTGCACACTATTTGCACACAACTCCTATCAAAGAATAATAAAGATTGTAATCAATTACAAAATCTCAATAGCTAATACAATATATTTATTTTAAGTGAGAAATAAAAGGAAAGTTACATATGTCCCATGTCCCACCCCTAGGGTATGGGTCAGTGGGACGCCTAACTACTCTCAAACTTTGATTCCCAAAAACCCCTAAAACTCCCCCAGACAAAACCCTTTGTGATTTTAAATTAGTTACGGATTTTATGGTTAAGAATTCAATTAGAAGGATAAGCCTAAACCTATATTTCCTATGATTAATCCATTTTCAGATATTCCTGGTATTTCGGGAATATCCTCCGTAGTAGTCTCAGTGTATGACGGGTTTAAGTTGTCTGTTGCTTTAAAGGAAACTGTTTGAGGTAAAGTGCCCATTCCATAACCTAATTCTAGTCTAAAATAGATGCGACCTCCAGTTTTAAGTCCTAATTTTAAATTAGTTGTATTTAAAGCAATTTCAGCAGTTCCAGATCCAGTTTTTCCAAAGTCCAATGATATGTCATTGTAGGTGGCATCTATTTTCAAACTTGACACACCTAAACCTAAATATAGTCCCCTTCCTTTTTCATTAAAAAAATAAGATACTCCAAACTCAGAAAATTTCAAGTTACCTTCCATTTCATCCTCATTATAATTGTATGAAGAGTATTCAAAATAAGGTGCTAAATGATTATTTAGAAATGGAAGTGTGTATTGGACTCCAAGAGAGGCAATGTTAGGAACTCCCAACTTAAGACCAATTGAGATCCTTTTAATTTTATAATCTGATTGAATTGAGTCTTGAATATCAATTGTGTCTGTTGAAGGACTCTCAACAATTGAAATAGGATTTTCAATTTCTTGAGCATTAACAAAACTGCCCAAAACAACCATTATTGCAAAGAGGATTTTTTTCATTTTTTTATTTACAAGATAGACATTTTGAAATTAGAGACTATTTCTTTTATGTGAGTCCCACTGTCCCAAACACAAGGGGTGAGACGTGGGACACCTAACTACTCTCAAACTTTGATTCCCAAAAACCCCTAAGACTACCCTAGACAAAACCCTTTGTGATTTTAAATCACTAGCGAAGAGTTGACAACTTAAAACCAACCAAAGCTCCCACACCCCTAAACAAACACCCCCCATTAAAGGCATCACTAAAAGCCCAGTTAGATCAATGATGATAGCTATTTACAAAGGATTTGGATTGGTCCCAACCTTGAAAAGACACGGATGATGAAGTGAAGGGTATCAATAATAATTAAAATTATGTTGAGAGTCAACATAAATGAAGAGGGAATCTATCCAAAAAATGAGCTTTTTTCTAGCCAAATTGTCCTCCGGTCTAGGTGGATTGTTCATGTTTCGTTTGGCACTGTCAAGCTCAAGTTCCTTACAGCTTTCATCTAACCCAATATTAATAAACCTTCTACTAGAGAAACTTTTTAGTTTTTCTCTTTAAATACAAAGTCGTAGTTTTCATCTTTACCAAAATGCTTTACAACATACTTATAACCCTTCTATGAAAAGGATGTTGCCTGATGCACTAACTTAATCCAAAGTTTTTTGAATTTCAGCATTGGGTTTTAAATCCCTTGGGTTTTGGGAAGGGAGAGCTTTTCGCTTTTACCCAAGGTTTTGACCTCCAACTTCAGCACGGCCTCTGTTTCGGCACTCTTAAATTCTGCGTCTAAACTGAGGCTATTGTCTCCCGTTTTGACCCTAAAGTCTTGGGGGTTGACCTTGTGGGATTTGAGTTGCTTCCACTGTTCATCCAAAACCCATAATCGATCACCGCCGCTGTATCGCAAACGTTGACCTTTATGCAAAGTCGTTGGCAGTTGTATTTTATTATAGCCATTAATCTCCAAACAGATCTTGTCAACAGCCACCTTCTGTGCAGTCAACACGAACTGAAGCGTTTGAGCTTCGGCAGGGTTATCAAATTCAAAAGTGGAATGAAGGGGTTCCCCTGGCTGACGAACTTTTTTGGCGTGGGTAAAGATCTCGGCATGCACCTCTTGCCAATTCCAAGTTTGGGCATCGATTCGGTTGAGGGTAAACTCTCGGTCGTTGTCACGCATGGCGGCTTTTTGGCCTTCGTTAAAGACATTGGACAGTCTTAGTTTTTCCCAATCTCCAACCTGTTGAAATATTTGATCGGTATTACCGTTTTGGGCCACGCTTTCAGTGTCGGCCACCAGTGCATAGCCGGCAGTATAGCCCGCGGATTTGGCCAACATCCATTCCATGTCCTCCAAACTGGTTTCGGCAGTCATTTTAAACCATCCCAACATGCCGGGCATAAAGTTGCGTTGGAAATAGGCCTGGTTGTTAAAACGGTATTGGGTTTGGCTTTCGCGAAAACCGGCATACCATGGTTCGCCCCAGTTCATTCGGGAATAGATGTGCCAGAAAAAATGGGTGGTACGACTGGCATCGATGATGAGGTGGTCTTTGAGTTCGGGCTTCAGCGCATTGTACCAAGTATAGGGCATGAGCGACTCTCCATAAGTGCCCAGTCCGGTGGAACGGTTGCCCTCCAGTCCGTCGAAGGAGATCTGTCGCAAACCGGTTTTATTGTAGAGTTCCGCCAAGGTTTTGGACATTTCTATGGTCAGGTCGGCATCGGTCAAAAAGACTTTATAGCCATGATCCAGCAGTTTTGATATTTGAGTACCCGCAGAGTGGTCAGAGGCTTGCGTTCCAAAAGCCCCACGTTGACAATCGAGCAATCGCCAAGGAGCTGCCTCGGACAGCCCGCCATAGCGGATGAGTTCGTTGTTCACCACCACGGTTTTGAGGGTATTGTTTTTCATTTGGTTAAAAAAATCGGGGGCGGCAATTTCGATTACGGTATCGGTTGACCCTATGGCTTGAACCAACTTTGAACTGCCCACCTTGGCCATTCGGGGGTCGGGTATGGGGGTGACATAGGGGTCGTTGGTGGTGATAAAGTTGGACAGGCAATGTGTTCCCATTTTAATGCCTTTGGCGGCGGCTTTTTCTACACACATTTTTAGGCCTGCCACCCCGTTGGGAAATTCCCCTTTATAGAGGTCAAAATGCCCCCAATTCTCAAAGGTTTTTCCGTAGTGGTAGAGGTGTTTGAGTCCTGCTTTTTGGGTGAGCGCAATGGCTTGATCCACATTGTCTTCGGTAAAACTGGTAATCAGGTAAGCGGCATTGGCAAAGGGGGAGGTTTTCACCCATTGGCCATCGATCATGGGATGGGGAAGTCCTTCGCCCAATTCGATGGCGCCCAAAGTTTCCAATGCTTGTGCTATTGGACTCCCAAAAAGGGCCATTTTGGAACCGACCACACCCCCATCATCATAGGGTGGTACAACGATTTTGTCATGGGAAAATTCTTCTACGATTCGAGCCTTGTTTCGGTTTCTGCTATAGGCTTGTAAACTACTTCCTGAGGTAGTGGGTTTGGCAGCTTCTACACGATACAGCACTCCGTCGTCGGCTTGAGTAGCCATATCGCTGTGGTCTCCCGCTCGAAATATATCCAACTGTGGCATGCGGTCACTTTCATGCCAAGGATAACCCCCTAGGGTTTTGATGTTTAGGGACTGAATGCCCATAGCATAAGTCTCTCCGCGCACTACCCCCACGGTTTCTCCGATGATTTTATGGATGGTCGTAGGATAAGGACCCCAAAGGATCAACTCGACTTCCTCAACTGGACTCAGGTCAATGAGTTCAAAAGTGAGGTAGGATTGTTTTGAGGTTATTTTGATTTGGGCTTCCCGCTCTTCTGCAAACTGCAAATAAAGGATGTCGTCTTTTAGACTTGCCGATTGTGGTTTTTGGAAAATCCCTTTCACCCTAATGGACAATAAGGGCGCAATAGAATCTTGGGCAAGGTGATTTTTTCCCGTAACGGGATCGGTCAATGCCATGAGATTTCCACTATCGCTGATCTCTATCCGGAAGTGGGGAGTGGAAAATTCTGCCAGGGAAGTTTCTGATTTTAATCCACAGTATTCCAAAAAAAGGAAAACCATGGCACTGATCCAAATATACTTTTTCATCTTAGGGGTATAAAATTTATCATCCTACATCTTATGAATGATCTGCTCGATTTCAATTTACAATAATTTAGGAAAAGTGATGGGCATAAAAACTTAATACAAACGGTAAGTAGAGCCTGTAACTCCGCCATAATAATCCCTATTACATTTTAAATCAATGTTTTAGGGATTTATTATTTTATTAATGTACGGTATTTGTACGGCTGTAATATTTTAAACTCTAAAAACTTTCTAACATATCTGATTACCTGACGGTGGGGTGGGTTTTGTAGTTGACTGGATTTTCTTTACTTATATCAATTTACATTACAGACTCTTTTCTAAATCAATTAAATCCAAAACTTCTAAAAGAATATTATTATAATTTTCATAGATATCAATGTATGACTCTATCCAATATTTATATTCTGAATAGTAGTATATTACTAATTCTGATTTATAATAATTTTTATTAATGCGGATGCTTTTCAAAACACTTTCAGCATTTAAATAAACAACATCTCTTTTCATTATTTTTTTTTCAACAACATTAACAAAGGGCGATAAATCTCTTGTAAAGTCCATTCCAAAATCATCAAGAATCCTATCACCAAATTCCTTTCTCCTATTTAAATTATCGAAAATGGTAAGAAGTTTTGATCTTAATACATCAGATTTAATTAATTCCATTCCTCCTGTATTGAGTAAACGATTGTAAGGCCCAATTTGAGGAAAAAATGAGATTACACCATTTTGTTTTAAATATGAAAAATTTTTACCCAATTCCTTATCACTTAATTTAATATCTTTAAAAAAATCTTCTATCAATAGTTCAGAAGATTCCAGACACTTTTTTTGGACATTAATAACCCTTTTTAATTGCTCCAAATCATCGGATATTGTAGTTTTTAGTTCAGATAAAATAATATTTTTCTGATCTAATCTTTCTTTT
>CAJVZM010000023.1 GCA_913020475.1 uncultured Flavobacteriaceae bacterium | reverse complement strand
TTCATAAGATCTAAATCTCCTTTCATTGATTTTTTCAAAAGCATTCCAACCGATAGCATACGGTTAATTTCGTTGGTACCCTCATAGATTCTTCCAATTCTGGCATCTCTCCAGGCTGATTCCATTGGTGTATCGGCTGAGAAACCCATGCCTCCAAAAATTTGAATTCCATCATCAGCACAATTTTGAATGTCCTCCGAGGTTCCTACTTTGATCATGGAGCATTCGATTGCAAACTCCTCAACTCCCTTAAGCTCTGCTTTCTGGTGCTCCATACCTTCTTCATTAAGATTTTTAATCTTTTGCTCTATATCAAACCCAGCCCGGTAATTGGCAGATTCACCAACATAGCAAGAAGTTGCCATTCTTGCTATTTTTTCTTTTATGGCTCCAAATTGAGCAATAGGAGTTTTGAACTGAACTCTTTCGTTCGCGTATTGCACTGCACTGCTAATAACCCTTCTTTGTGCTTCCAAACAGGCAACGCCCAATTTGATCCGTCCCACATTGAGAGCATTCATGGCAATCTTAAACCCGTGTCCTCTTTCAGCCAACATATGATCAACTGGCACTTTTGTATCATTAAAAAATACTTGTCTTGTGGAGGAGGAATGGATGCCCAGTTTGTTTTCTTCGTCACCTAAAGTAATTCCATTAACAGGGTCGTTCGGAACAATGAATCCTGTGATGTTTTTATCATCTTCAATTCGAGCAAAAACAATAAAAACATTCGCAAATCCAGCATTGGAAATCCACATTTTTTGTCCTGAAATCAAATAATGACTGCCATCTTTGGACAGTACCGCTTTAGTCTTTCCTGAGTTGGCATCAGATCCAGCTCCTGGTTCAGTGAGGCAATAGGCGCCAAACCATTCTCCCGTGGCTAATTTAGGAACATATTTTTGTTTTTGTTCTTCAGTTCCATATAATACTATTGGCATAGTGCCGATCCCAGTATGAGCTCCAAATGCTGTTGAAAAAGATCCAGTTGCACCAGAGATATAATCGCATACTAACATGGTAGAAACAAAACCCATTCCCATTCCACCATAATTTTCTGGGACAGAAACTCCCAGGAAACCAAGCTCTCCTGCTTTTTCCATACAGGACTTGGTGAGTTCGTAGTCTTTTTTTTCAAATCGCTCTTTATGGGGCCATATCTCACGATCAACAAACTCTTGAACGCTTTCTTTCATCATGATTTGTTCTTCAGTAAAATCTTCGGGAGTAAAAATGTCTTCAGGGCTAGAGTCTCTGATAATAAACTCTCCTCCTTTGATTAGTTTCTTTGTTTCTAGTTCCATAAGTTTTTGGGATTTAATTGATTAAAAAATGTTCAAACTTTTTACTTTCCTTCATCACACAATTGGTTACCTCAAAAAAATGTTTGATTTGAATGTCAGTTAACTGCTCTTCTAAAATCTGATTAAAATTTAAGACTACTGATCGAGAATCATCTCGTTTTTCCTTTCCAAAGGGAGTCAGAAATATCAAAACACTTCGACCATCCGCAGGATTAGCCGAGCGCTCTATCATTTTTTTTTCTTCCATGCTGTTTAACAAACGAGACAAACTTGTGGGCTCCATCCCAAGTTTTGGTCCCAGTGCTGTGGAAGGGGTGCCTTCAGCTTCTATATTTAAAAGTGCAAATCCCATTGCCATTGTTGAATCAAATTTAGAGGCTTCTCTATTATACATTTTACTAACTGCAGTCCAAGTTGAACGCAGAGCGGCATCAATTGTTTTTTTTCTCATTAATTTAATTATCAGGACAAACTTAATAAAAAAATGCTATGCATGCATAATAAAGAAAATAAAAAAATTAGGAGTAGATTTCATCTACAAGACTTTGGTATTTTTCCTGTACTATTTTTCGTTTAACCTTCATCGTAGGGGTAAGATGTCCTGCCTCTATTGACCATATTTCGGGTGTTAATCGTATCTCTTTTACCTGTTCCCATTTTCCAAACTTATAATCGTGCAATCTGATTTCACTGTTTATTTTTTCATATAAAAGCTCGTTTTTGCAGAGTGATTCTGGATCATCCTTACAAAAAACACCTTGTTCATCAAGCCATATTTTGGCATTTTCAAAACAAGGTTGGATCAGTGCCGAAGCCCTGTTTTTTCCTTCTCCAACAACCATAATTTGTTCAATTAAAATTGATTGTTTTAGTTGGCTTTCAATCACCTGAGGTGCTATATATTTCCCCCCGGAGGTTTTGAACATCTGTTTTTTCCGATCTGTTATTTTTAGAAAACCTTCATTATCCAGAGAACCAATATCACCTGTTTTAAAATAATTTCCTTCCATCACTGCACTGGTTTGCTCAGGGTCTTTGAAGTATCCTTTCATTACATTGGGGCCTTTACAGAGAATTTCGCCATCGTCGGCAATAACTACTTCTATGCCGTCGATTATTTTTCCTACTGTTCCTATTTTTAGACCACCGTTTCTCAGATCATTCACCGAAATTGCTGGTGATGTTTCAGTCAAACCATAAGCTTCTGCAACGGTCATACCTGCGGCACTAAACACTCTAGCCAATCGGGATTGAAGGGGTGCGCTTCCCGAGCAGATAATTTCCAAATTTCCACCCAACGCATTTTTCCATTTAGATAAAATTAGTTTATGAGCAATCCAATGCTTGATATTGTATAAAATATTGGATTTGTGATTGGGATCATATTTTAGCCCCACCTCAACAGCCCAATAAAAAAGTGTTTTTTTTACACCTTTCAAATCATTTCCCTTAGCGTAAATTTTATCATAAACTTTTTCCAGTAGTCTGGGAACAGCGGTCATAAAGTTGGGCTTTACTTCATTTAAATTTTCACTGATTGTCTCCAAAGATTCGGCAAAATATACAGAAATACTATTGTACAAATAGCCATAGATAAAGGTTCTTTCGAAAATATGACACAGAGGAAGGAAACTTAATGCTTTTTGGTTTCTGTCTTCAAAAGGAAATCTCTTTGTAGCAGATATGACATTTGATACAATATTTCCATGACTGAGCATTACTCCTTTTGGAACTCCTGTGGTTCCAGAAGTATAAATGATGGTCGCAATGGAATCGGATTCAACATTGTATTTGACTTCCGTAAGTTTTTTTTCATTCTTAGCTTCTTTTCCGACTTCTATCAAATTTGACCAGTTTTTACACCCTTCGATTTGGTCAAAAGCATAGATGTCTTTAAGTCCTTTAACTTCGGATTCGATCGAAAAAACTTTATCATAAATCTCCTGATCAGAAACAAAACAGAATACACTTTCGGAATGGTTGAGGATGTATTTGTAATCATTTGAGCTAATGTTGGGATATAGGGGAACCGAAACAGCACCCACTTGGAGAATGGCCATATCCATGATAGACCATTCTGACCTATTAGTGGTTGAAATCAACGCAATTTTATCTTGAGGTTTTACCCCCATTTCAATCAAGGCAGCACTAATTAGGTTGGCAGATTCATAATATTTTTGGGTGGAGAGGGATTTCCACTTCCCGTTCCTTTTGTCACTTAGACATATATCAAGGGGACGGGTTTTCGCCTGAATAACTAAAATATCAAAAATCCTAGAAGGTGTCATGATTAATTTTGCGCCTAAAATAATGAAATTTAATGAATTAAATTCACTTTGCTATTTAATACAAAATTGAAGCATAATAGAACAGAGCAAGGATTTGATTTAGACAAGAAAAAAGGACTAACTACCTGTAGATGTTCTTAATTTTACAATATTGTTTGAACTAATTGTTTTGGTCAAGCCAACGCTTTGCATTTTCAAAAGCGATAATCCAGGGAGAAAACTCATCCTTCCTATCTTTTGGATAGTGCGCCCAATTCCAAGGAAAAGTAGAACGCTCCAAGTGGGGCATCATCACCAAGTGTCTACCGTCTTCGCTACACAGCATGGCAGCATTGTAATCAGAACCGTTGGGGTTAGCGGGATAAACTGATTGATGATATTTTGCGGGGATTTGATATTGAGATTCATCCATGGGCAAATGAAATTTCCCTTCGCCGTGAGCGGCCCAAATTCCAAGGTTTGTGTTCTCCAATCCCTTTAACATCACGGAGGAAGAAGATCCAATTTTTACAGCAGTAAATTGACATTCGAATTTTCCCGAATCATTGTGATACATTTTTGGAAGTTCTTGATGCGAAGGGGTGATCATTCCCAATTCAATAAATAATTGACATCCATTACACACCCCTAGCGAGAGGGTATCGTCTCTGGCAAAAAAATCATCCAAACTTTTCTTGGCTTTGGGGTTGTAGAGAAAAGCCCCAGCCCATCCTTTGGCAGAACCCAATACATCTGAGTTTGAAAAGCCACCTACCGCTGCAATAAATTGAAATTCCTCCAGTGTTTTTCTACCCTCAATTAGATCTGTCATATGAATATCCCAGACCTCAAACCCAACTGAGTGCATAGCATAGGCCATTTCTCTTTCAGAATTACTACCTTTTTCTCTAATGATGGCCGCTTTGATTTTAGGGTTATGGTTAGAAGTAATTTTGCCGTTAAAAGATGAAGGGAAATTAAATTTTAATGTGTTTGACTTATAGTTTTTAAATCGTTCTGCTGCACATTTGTTTTGACTTGCATCCAGTGCTGCTGAGGTAGAAAACCATATATCACCATATTGGGCAACATCCAAATCCAATTGATCTTCATTGTTTTGTAAGCTTAGTCTCCCTGAGGCAGTTACTGATCCTATCGAATGACAATCAACACCGTGGGAACTGAAATGGGCCGTAAGATCCATTTCGCTTTGCAGAACCAAACTAGAGTTTTCTGCGAAGAGCAGGGCAGTAGTATCCTTTTCCATCAATGCTGTCAAATCGATTTCCATTCCCACACCCTGGGTAGGGAAGCACATTTCCAGCAGGCTGGTAATCAATCCACCAGATGAAACATCGTGTCCAGATATGATTTTTTCATCCAAGATCAATTTTTGAATTACATTGAAAGCCTTTTTAAAGACACCAACATCAGCAATGGTAGGTGCCTCAGAACCTATTTTGTTAAATACTTGGCCCAAAGAGGATCCCCCCAAGACATGTTTTTGTAAGGATAAATTAATGTAGAACAACTTTCCTCTATTGGGTATGGAAACGGGAGTTACGACTTTTTTGATGTCCTCACACTGTCCCGATGAAGAAATGATGACAGTTCCAGGAGCCAAAACATCACCATCCTTGTATTTTTGTTTCATCGATAAGGAATCCTTACCCGTAGGGATATTAATTCCCAGATCAATGGCAAAATCGGAAGCTGCTTTTACGGCATCATATAATCGATCATTTTCTCCAGGATTATTGCAAGGCCACATCCAGTTAGCAGATAAACTTACCGATTTTAATCCCTCTGACAAGGGAGCCCAAACAATATTGGTCAATGATTCTGCAATGGAGTTGATACTTCCCTTGGCTGGATCAATTAGACCTACTATAGGAGCATGGCCTATGGCAGTAGCCACCCCGAATTTTCCTTTGTAGTCCAAAGCCATCACCCCACAATTGCTCAAAGGCAATTGTAATTCGCCCACTGTTTGTTGCTGGGCCACACGACCTGTCACACATCGATCAACCTTGTTGGTAAGCCAATCTTTGCAGGCCACTGCCTCCAGCATGAGTACATCTTTTAGATAAGACTCAAGACGGGTGAAATCGTAGGAAGAATTTTCATACTTCAGTTTTTTCTTTTCATCCAAAAGGGTGGTTTTGGGCGCGTCTCCAAATAAGGCGTCAATGGCCAGATCAATAGGTTTTTCATTATTAGCTTTATTGACAAAAGAAAAGTGTTGATCGCCGGTTACCTTACCAACAATATAGAATGGAGCTCTTTCACGCTGGGCAATCGTTTCCAGTAAACGAGTATCCTTTTCAGACAGAATTAGTCCCATGCGCTCCTGAGATTCGTTTCCGATTATCTCCTTGGCCGATAGGGTAGGGTCGCCCAGGGGAAGTTTGTTGATGTGTATTTCACCTCCAGTGTCTTCCACTAATTCTGAAAGACAATTCAGGTGGCCACCAGCTCCATGATCGTGAATTGAAATGATAGGATTTTTGGAGCTTTCCACCAAAGCCCGGATGGCGTTGGCAACTCTTTTTTGCATTTCAGGGTTGGATCGTTGCACTGCATTGAGTTCAATTTCATTGCTAAAAGCTCCTGTATTGGCAGACGAAACGGCAGCACCTCCCATACCAATTCTGTAATTGTCTCCCCCCAAAATCACAATGCTGTCCCCTTTGGAGGGCATTTTTTTTTGTGCTTGATCCTCAACACCATAACCTACCCCTCCTGCCATCATGATCACCTTATCATAACCCAAGCGTTGATCTTTTTCCTGATGTTCAAAAGTTAAAACTGAACCTGTAATGAGGGGTTGTCCAAATTTATTCCCAAAATCTGAGGCCCCGTTTGAGGCTTTGATCAGCAAATCCAACGGAGTTTGATACAACCATTTTCGATCAGGAAAACCTTCTTCCCACTTCCGATTGGCGGAAACTCTAGAGTAGGGGGTCATGTAAACAGCTGTTCCTGCCAGCGGCAGAGAGCCTTGACCTCCAGCAAGACGGTCGCGAATTTCTCCACCTGAGCCTGTTGCAGCTCCATTAAATGGTTCAACTGTGGTCGGAAAATTATGAGTTTCTGCCTTAAGAGAGATAATACTTTTAATGGTGCTAGTTTGGTAAACACTAGGAATAGATCCATCTTTAGGAGCAAACTGTTCTATTTTTGGACCAGAAACAAAAGCTACATTGTCTTTGTATGCCGATACAATACTGTTGGGGTTGGTTTTGGAAGTTTTTTTGATCATCTGGAACAAGCTTTCTTCTTGTACTTTGCCATTGATTACAAATCGGCCATTAAAGATTTTATGCCGACAATGCTCCGAGTTGACCTGAGAAAAACCGAATACTTCTGAATCGGTTAACGAACGGCCTAATCGCGCAGATAGTCCATCCAAATAGGCTACTTCCTCTTTATTTAAGGCTAGACCTTCACTTTGATTATATACTTCAATATCAGTAATATTATTTACTGGCTCTGGGGTAATATGGATGTCAAAAATAGTTTGGTTTAGCTCTTCGTATACTTCGTACAACATCGGATCAAATTCCTCCCCAGCTTTTTTTGCAAGAAAGATCTCTATTCTGGATATGCCTTTGATATTCATATTTTGTGAGATCTCAACCGCATTGGTACTCCAAGGGGTTATCATTGTAGCACGAGGACCAACGAAACTGCCTTCTATACTTTTTTGATCAATTGATTTTTGGTTGCCGAAAAGCCAAACTAATTTTTTTTGAGTTTTAGGGTCTAAATTTTGTGAGGTTTGAACTGCGTAAAGGCTCTGGGCTGGATTGCCAAAGAAGTAAATCATCAATCGATTTTTGTTAACTCAAAAATAAATTTTTCCAATGATTCTGACCCCACTAAATTCAGGATTGAGTCAATAACTTTTCATCATTTTATTCACATTTTTTTGATCAATCGTGCACAGTAAAACCCATCAAAACCTGTCAAATAAGAAAAATAGGTGTGTTCTTTTTCAAATTCAAATTGTGATCCCAGTGCGCTATTGAGAAATTTATCAATTTGAAGCCTGTTTTCTTGTGGTAAAATAGAACAAGTGGCATAAACCAAATACCCCCCCCTTTTGACCATAGGGGCATAGGTTTGAAGGATTCTTTCTTGAGTCTCCAATATAGCTGTCAATCGTTTGGGAGTCATCCTCCACTTGGTATCGGGGTTTCTTTTTAGAACGCCTAAACCACTGCATGGAGCATCGATTAAAACACCATCGGCATTGGGTTCGATAATTTTTAAAATTTCATCATCATCAACATTTGCTGTTTGTACAGACTCGATCTTGTTTCGGTAACACCTTTTCCGCAGTTCATCCAGTTTGGCAGGATAAATGTCCAATGCCATTATCTTGGCATTATCCTTTGTCAGATCAGCCAAGTGCAAACTTTTTCCTCCTGCACCAGCACAAGCGTCAATGTAATATTTACTTGACTCAGGTTTTAACCAAGGACAGATTTTCTGAGAATTGACATCTTGAACTTCAAACCAACCTTCTCGATATTCTTTTATACTTTGAAGCGATTGATTTTTTTGAAATATCAAAGCATGGGGAGTGTTGGGTACAGTACTGGTGTTGATGTTGTATTTTTTTTCCAATATATCTTTTAGCTTTTTGACCGAAGTTTTTAGGGTGTTGACCCTGACCACCAAATTTGAAGGCGTATTGAGTGATGCGATTTCCTTTTCCCAAACTTCTAATCCAAAAGCTTCCACAGCCATTTGATCCAGCCAATCGGGGATAGAATTTTTGTATTTTCTGTCTTGCATCAAAATCGGGGCTTTGGTCTTGATTTCTTCGATATTGAGATTATTGAACTCGACCCATTTCGGGAGTGTAAAATCATTTATTACCATCCAAGATCCAAGAAGATTCCATAAATTGATATCCTGATTTTCAAATCCGCTAAGGGCATGAAAAAATCTTTTTCGACGGATAATGTCGTAGAAAGCCATAGCGATATATCTCCGATCTCTTGATCCCCAACTGGAATTACTTTTTAAAAGCTTTTTGATAACATTGGTTGCTGGGTGTTTTTCGACAAGTGTCCTCTCCAATCCAAAGATGATGCCCAAGGCAATGTTGCGATGTAATTTCATACAGTTCGCAAAACTAAGCCGATATTAATTATTTTTGGGATTGTCTTACTTTTTTTTCATTTTGTAAACCATTTCGCGGTTGAAACGGTATTCAGCATGATGCATTTTCAGAATTTTGATGGCTGAAAATATCTCGAGTAGAGATTTATCTCGTTCCTCTTTGAGTTGAAGGGCGTATTGTTCCGAAGCATTAATTTTTTTAATCATTTCCAAAGCCGTATCGTTACTCATACTGTCCTTACAGGTCATGTAATACCTTCTGATCTTTTTGATTTCTTTTCTAGAGTCAGTAAATATTTTTCTTTCGTATCGCTCATAAATTTCCCAAAAGAGTGACTCCTCCTTTTCAGTCAAACCTATTTTTTCTGTTATGTAACTCATTTTAATAGCTTTGAACCTTTCAAAACTCATTTTACTTTTTTGTCCGGAGCTGTTGTTTGAAATTAACAACATCACAATTATTAATAATTTATTCATCATCAAACAAATTTAAATTTGTAGGAGTTTCTCCGTATAATCTAATTTCCAAGGCATCATCTATGCCAATGGATTCGTAATTTTCGATAAAATTCCCAACCTCAAAATAATAATCAGAGTGATCGGCGATTTCGAAGGTGTTATTGGTGGTAAGATAATTTTCAATATAAAATTCGGCTAAATCGTCTTGATCAACAGTATTTTTTTTGTTTAAAAAAAATACGATAACCACAAAGGCTACAGCCATTGCTTTCAATGAGTGACCCCAATTGGGTTTTAATCTGGGCTTTTGGTAACCAATACGATGTATTACTTGATTTTCAATCTTTTCAAAATAATTAAGGGGGGTACGATAACCAGTAGTGGAGTTGATAGTGTCAATTCTTTGAGACAATTTTTGATCAAAATGATTGAAATAGCCATCAGGAACTTTAAAAGGCGATTTTTTATCTATTTTACTCATTGATTTTATTTTTAATTTTCTTTACGGCAAGATGATAGGAAGCTTTTAGACCCCCTGAAGAGGTTTCCAAAATTTTCGACATTTTCTCGTATTTCATTTCTTCAAAATACCTCATGTTAAAAACCAAACGTTGTTTTTCGGGCAGGGTGGCAATGATTTTATGTAATTTCAATTGCATTTCATCTCCATTAAAAAAAACATCTGTTTCTAGATTTGCAACTTTTTTTTCGATCCATTCCTCATTGGATAAGCCCAACTGTCTCGACTTTTTCCCCAAGAAATTCAATGATTCGTGGGTGGCGATTCTGTACATCCAGGTGTATATATTGCTATTTCCCCTGGATTTAGATACATTCTCAAAAACCTTAATAAAGGTGTTTTGTAATACATCATCGGCATCCTCGTGGTCAATTACAATTTTTCTGATGTGCCAGTAGAGCCGTTCTTTTTAATCAGCAAGCAATTTTTTAAAAGCAATCGCTTGGGTCTCAGGAGATAGCAGTGCTTTTATGAATTGATTCTGTTGTTCCAAAGTATTTTATACTTTGATTATTTTTTTTAAAAAAAGTTTAATCGATATCCTACAAAGTTTGCAATTCAACTAGGTTTTTATAGACGGCCTTTTTTGCTAAAAGTTCAGTATGTGTTCCTGTTTCAACGATTTTCCCGTGGTTGAGTACTACAATCAAGTCGGCTTTTTGGACTGTCGAAAGTCGGTGGGCAATGACTAGTGAAGTTCTGTTTTTTATCAAGTTTTCCAGAGCTTCTTGAACCATTTTCTCCGAGCCTGTGTCTAGTGCTGAGGTGGCCTCGTCCAAGATTAAAATATCTGGGTCCTTCAGAATAGCTCTGGCGATAGACAATCTTTGTTTTTGCCCTCCCGATAGTTTATTACCTCCCTCACCAATTATACTATCATAGCCTTGTTCCATTTTTTCTATAAATTCTGAGGCATTTGCAATTTTAGCAGCCTCCTCGATTTGTTCAAGTGTTGCTTCGGGATTCCCCAGAGCAATGTTGTTTCTCACGCTTTCATTGAACAAAATAGAGTCCTGTGTGACAATCCCTGTTAATCCATACAAAGACTTCTTCTTTACACTATATATGGGTATTTCATCCAAAGTCAAACTGCCTTTGTCAATGTCATAAAACCGATTGAGTAAATTAGCCAAAGTGGTTTTTCCACTTCCCGAAGGCCCAACAAGAGCAACAGTTTGCCCTTTTTTGATTTCGAGAGAAAAATCTTCTAATACTGGGGTTTGGTCGTACGAAAAGGAAACCTTGTCGAATTTAATTTTGTTTTCTAGTGATTTAATGTCAACGGAATTATTTACATCCTCCATGTTATCTTGCGCCTCGAGAATTTCCAGTATTCGCAGTGCAGCAGCATCTCCTTTTTTAACACTATAATAGGCCTTACTGATCCCTTTTGCGGGCGTCAAAATATTATATGCCAATCCTAGATAGGATAAAAAGATGGCGCCGTTAAGGGTTTGATCGATCAAAACCATTTTCCCCCCGTACCACAACAATATACCGATGACAACAATTCCCAAAAACTCACTGACGGGTGAGGCAAGGTTTTGACGGTTTAAAAGCTTGTTTGAAAAATCATAAAACCTGTCCGTTGATTGTCTAAATTTTTCGATAAATATATTTTCTGCATTAAAAGCTTTGATAATTTTAATCCCTCCCAAGGTTTCTTCCAATAGGGATAAAAACTCACCAAGCTCTTTTTGAACACGATCCGATTTCCGCTTTAAGGATTTTCCAATTTGGGAGATAATCCCACCGGATACAGGGATAAAAATCAAAACAAAAAGGGTAAGTTTTACACTGAAACTGAACATGACGATTAGTGAAAAAATAATAGTCAGAGGTTCTCTGACGATCAACTCCAAAATAGATAAAAATGAATGCTGAAGTTCCAAAACATCAGAAGAAATCCTGGCCATGAGGTCCCCTTTTTTCTTTTCTGAAAAAAAAGACAAAGGTAAGGTTGTCGTCTTTTGATATAACTCATTTCGCAAATCTTTCAATACACCATTTCTTAAAAAAGTGATGAAAAACATGGCCAAATAGTTAAAGATATTTTTGAGGAAAAATAGACTGATGACGATCCCAATCACAAAGAATAGTGCCTTTCCACTATCTTGATCCATGTATTGAGTGATTTTGTAATTCAAAAAACCTTCTAAGTAGTTTTTGATTTGGCCTACCCCCTCGTAAGTTGGAGGGACATAAGTTTTGGGGGTAGTTCCAAATAGGATTTGCATCATGGGAATCATTGATACATAGGCCAATGCACTAAAAATGGCATATAGTATGTTGAAAAAAATATTCAGAAATGCGAACCGCTTGTAGGGTATACCAAACCGAAGTATTTTAAAAAAATAATTCATTTAAAGTCCTATTCCTTTGATTATTTTCTCTATCCTTTGATCCAATCGAAGTTCCACCGCATCCCAATCTTCAGTCTCCTCAAGTGTATCATTTACGCTAAAGTAAAATTTAATTTTGGGTTCGGTACCACTGGGTCTTATTGCAATCTTTGAATCATCTTCCAGTGTAAAGATTAAAACATCTGCAACTGGTAAATTGATTTTCTCTATTCGTTTATCCAAAAGGAAAATCCTTTTCCTTTTGATGAAGTCTTCTAATTGAGACACTCTAACTCCAGCAATTTCATTGGGAGGGTTGTTTCTATATCCTTCCATCATGGCTTTAATTTTGCCTGATCCTTTTTTTCCCTTTTGAGTAAAAGAGATAAGTTTTTCTTTATGAGCTCCAAATTTCCTGTAACACTCAATCAGAATATCGTAGAGACTTTGGTTGTTGTTTTTGGCAAAAGTACCTACCTCACAGGCCAGTAGTGTGGACGTCACCGCGTCTTTATCTCTAATGGCATCACCAACGAGATAGCCAAAACTTTCTTCACCGCCTCCAATGAATTCTAAAGAAGGGAAATCTTTGATGAGTTTTCCAATCCATTTAAAACCGGTTAGGGTTTCCATGTATTGCACCCCATAGGTTTGAGCCATTTTTTGAATCATGGGAGTAGATACTATGGTCGTGGCTACAAATTGTTTCCCATCTAGACGATCACTTTTTTTCCATTGTTCCAATAAGAAGTAAGTCATCACTACCATGGTTTGGTTTCCATTGAGCAGTCGGAAATTGTTGTTTTGATCTCTAACTGCAATACCCAGACGGTCACTGTCAGGATCCGTTCCAACAACCATGTCGGCCATTATGGCTTTTGCCTGATCTAAGGCCATTTGCAAGGCTTCAGGTTCTTCGGGATTGGGGGATTTTACAGATGGAAAGTTTCCATTTGGGGAGGATTGGGACTCGACCAAATGAACATCAGTGTAACCCGCTTGGGCGAGTACTTGCGGGACGGCAGTGATAGAGGTGCCGTGTAGTGGTGTAAATACTATTTTAAATTTATCGCGCCCGCTTAGATCAAACTTTCCCAATTGAACAGATTTGTCAAAAAAGGCCTGATCCACCTCATGATCAATCCACTCAATCAATCCCTGATTGGCATTGAATTGGATATCAGAAAATTGAGTGTGATTGATTTTATAGATAATCTCTTTGTCTTGTGGTGGAACAATTTGACCACCGTCCTTCCAATAAACCTTATAACCGTTGTATTCAGGGGGGTTGTGCGATGCGGTCAATACAATTCCGCAATGAGCCTCTAAGTATTTTACGGCAAAAGAAAGCTCGGGTGTAGTTCTTAAATCTGAGAAAATAAATACCTTGATGTCGTTGGCGGAAAAAACTTCTGCCACTTTTATGGCCAAACTTTTACTGTTTTTCCGACAGTCATAGGCAATGACTACTTTGAGTGGCTCATTGTCAAAAAAACTTTTTAGGTAATCACAAAGCCCTTGAGTACTTTTGCCTAAAGTATATGTATTGATGCGATTGGTACCAATTCCCATTATGCCGCGCATGCCTCCAGTGCCGAACTCCAAGTCTTTGTAAAAAGCATCTTCGAGTTGTCCAGGATTTTGTTTCAACACTTCCAGACGAGCTATGGTTTCTTTATCGAAGGGAGGATGAGACCATTCTTCGATTTTGGCACTTAGTCCATTATTCATATGTTGTATTGGTAATGTTATACCTTTTAATATTCTTATTGTGACGGATCAAGATTTCGCCTAAAAAACCAGCGATAAAAGACTGAGCCCCTAAAATCATGGTGGTCAAAGCAATATAAAATTCTGGCCTTTGGGTGATCAACCGACTTTGGGTATTGAAATAGAGTTTATCAATGCCCAGGTAGAGGGTAAAACCAAAGCCCACAATGAGCATCAATGTTCCCCAAAACCCAAAGAAATGCATGGGTCTTTTTCCAAAACCATTGATAAACCACAGGGTGATTAAGTCCAAAAAACCATTAAGAAAACGATCGGCGCCAAATTTGGTTTTCCCGAATTTTCTGGCTTGGTGTTGAACTATCTTTTCTTCTATTTTATCAAATCCTTCGTGGGCGGCGATCACTGGTATGTATCGATGCATTTCCCCTATGACTTGTATGTTTTTAACCACTTCTTTTTTATACACCTTCAGCCCACAATTGAAATCGTGGAGTTTGATGCCAGATAGCCTTCTTGCCGCCCAATTAAAGAGCTTGGAGGGTAGATTTTTGAAGAGTATGGAGTCGTAGCGTTTTTTTTTCCAACCAGAGATAAGGTCAAGGTCTTTGTTTTTTAACTGGGCAATCATTGAAGGAATTTCCTCCGGAGAATCCTGAAGGTCTGCATCCATGGTAACTACATACTCCCCTTTGGCTTTGATAAATCCTGCGTGAAGCGCCTGAGATTTTCCAAAGTTTTTTGAAAATTGAATACCATGCGTATTTTTATGCTGTTGGGATAAACTACTGATTAGCTCCCAAGAGGAGTCAGAGCTCCCATCATCAATAAAAATTATTTCAAAGCTGTATTTTTCCTTTTCTAGTGTTTGGACAATCCAATCATGAAGCTGAGCTAAAGATTCACTTTCATTCAGAAGAGGAATAATGATGGAAATGTCCATAGAAGAATGGTTTCACCGCAAAAATAGGAAAATTGTCCTATTCCGGCTTAGATTTTTTAACGATCAGACCAACAATTAACGAAATTAGAAAACCAATAAATAAATTGAGGATGATGATGAAACCTGATATTATGAATGGCCCTGAAAACTTTTTTTGCATTTCAAACATTTTATTAACGTCATCTAAGGGAATCTCCGGATCTTCTTGTATAAGCTTTTGCTTTTGATATTCGATGGATTTGTCTATAAATTCAGGATCAAGGTATTGTATCACAATAACGGTATAGATGCTGATGATTAAAGCTGAAATAAGGGCCGTACCCACTCCTGTCTTTAGGGCTTCAGATAAACTTATATAACCGTCATTGGTTTTTTTGAAATGCTTGATTGCCCATAAGATGACGCCAATCAAAAGTGCATAACCAATTAAAGAGGTGGCCGTTTCACCCTGGTAATGCATCTCCAACGTAAAAAGCATCAGACCATATACGATATTTATTCCACCTAAAATAAGTCCAAAATTTAGGGCTGTTTTTGCAGTTGTGATTTTTAGGGTCTCCATAAGTTAGTTTTTTTCCGATTAGATTTGGTTTTTTTTGAATAATCAATCTTTGTAAATTTATTTAAAAAGATTAAATTTGCACTCTTTCAATAAAAATATCGTTATGAATATACTATTTCTCAAGTGCAGCTCCAACTGATGATTTTTCTCTTCTCTTTGTAACTATACTCAGAATTGCTCCGAGTGCCATTAATATTGCTCCGAGCCAAATTAACCTAATTAATGGCTTATGATATATTCTGACTGTCCACTTATCATTAGAAACTATATTTCCTAGAGTAACGTATAAATCTCTTGAAAGGCCAGGTGAGATTCCAGCCTCTGTCATCGGCATCTCACTAGAGAGATATAGGCGTTTCTCGGGATATAGTATTGTTTCTTCAACGCCATCTTTTAAAACAATGAACTCACCTCTAACAGATTTATAATTAGGTCCTTCGAATTCTTCAAGATTAGAAAATGTAAAATTATAATTTTTAATTTTAATTGAATCACCCACACTCATGACCATCTCTTTCTCAATCTTATTATTCTCGACGATAGTTGCACCCAGGACAAATAATGCTAGTCCAGTATGTGCGAGTAACATTCCAATGCTATTACTTAAAAATGTGAATCTCTTCGAGTCATTGTAACGTCTGTAGACGAAAAATATTAAATTTATAACTATCCAGAAAAATATAATGTATCCAATCATGACGCTTAAATTAAATTCTCCTGTAAAAAGGATACTCATATACGATAGTAATAAAACAATAAGTGTAGATGTTAAAATATAAAGGTACATTTTACTAATCGCTTGATTTCTAAAATACAGATATATTGGTACAAAGCCTGCTAATAAGACTAAAGGAGTCATAATAGGTAAAAAAACAGCATTGTAGTAAGGGGTCCCAACAGAAATTTTCTCTAATCCTAGCAAGTCAAGGACTAGAGGATATATGGTTCCTAGAAGAATTGTGAACGTAGCTGTTACTAACAAAATATTATTCATTAAAAAGAAACTCTCCTTTGATATTAATTTAAATGAAAAAGAGTCCTGAATTTTTGATGAATTTTTAAAATATATATAGAAAGATATCCCGAGAACAATGGCTAAAAAAATTAAAATGAATGCTCCACGAGCAGGATCATTAGCAAATGAGTGAACCGATATAAGAATTCCTGAGCGGACTAAAAATGTGCCTAAAATACTTAAAGCAAAAGCAAAAATCGCAAGTAAAATAGTCCAGTTCTTAAACATAGACTTTTGCTCACATATAATCAACGAGTGTATAAGTGCAGTTGTAACTAACCATGGCATAAAAGACGCATTCTCGACTGGATCCCAGAACCACCATCCACCCCAACCTAATTCATAATAAGCCCACCAACTACCAAGTGCGATTCCAACAGTAAGAAATGCCCAAGAAGAAAGTGCCCAAGGTCTAATCCATTGAGCCCATTCTTTTTTGAAGTCTTGCTTGATACAACAAGTCAATGCAAAACTAAATACAACTGATAACCCTACATAACCCATATAGAGCATTGGTGGATGAATTATCAAACCGAAATCCTGTAATAAAGGATTTAAGTCCTTTCCATCGATTGGTATAGAAATATTTCTCTCAAAAGGATTAGACGTAAAAACTAAAAATGCTAAAAAACCTATATTTAACAAACCCATGGTTAATAGGAATGTTCCTCTAAAACTTGGCTCTAAGGATTTGCTGTAAACACTTGCTAAGAACATCCATAAACTCAGTATAAGACACCACAATAACATCGATCCTTCGTGTCCTGCCCAAGTAGCTGAAATTTTATAATAAAAAGGTAAAGCAGAATTTGAATTTGAAGATATGTATCTTAATGAAAAGTCATCTATAACAAAAGATATTGCCAAACAGATAAATGAAGACAGCACCAGTGGGAATTGTAATTTTGATGTCGATAAAATCAAATCATTATAATCTAGCGAAGTCTTTGATAAAACTGGTCTAGAAACAATCAAAAGGCTAATATTAAAAAGCGCCAATAGTATCAAAAAATATCCAATATAAGCAATCATAATGTTTACCTAATAGACTTACTTGTTCTCTCTAATTCAGATTCATCAATCTGGAGGCTATCAGTTAATTCTGGTGGCATATAAGTTTCATCATGCTTTGCCAACACTTCCTCAGCTATAAAAATGCCATCAGCGTTTAACTTACCTCTCATCACTACTCCTTGTCCTTCTCGGAAAAGGTCAGGTAGTATACCTTTATATGTAATTTCAAGTTCTTTGTTGAAATCCGTTATTGAGAAATCAATTTTGGTCGAATCTTTATGTCTTCGAATACTGTTCTCTAAAACTACACCTCCCACTCTAAAAATATATCCTTGAGGAATATTTCCTGAATCTATTTGTGATGGACTTCTATAAAACAAAAGGTTTTCATTAAATGTTTTAATAAAAATCGTAAAAAGAATTCCTATAAAAAAAATAATTGTCGACACAAAAATCACTCTCCTAGTTCTCTTTTTCATAACTATTTATTTAGACCTTTTTTTATACTTTTAAACGTAAAATATAAAAATAAAATATTCAATATCATCGCCGATAGAACGATAAAATAGGATGAAAATATGTATATGAAATAGTCTTTCATACAGCAAATATTAACCTATCTGTTATGAAATAAAAACTCCA
>CAJVZM010000022.1 GCA_913020475.1 uncultured Flavobacteriaceae bacterium | reverse complement strand
ATAATTCGGCTGAGGTTTCCTTTGGTATTCATATCGAAGACTATGATGGGCAGTTTGTTTTCTTGACTAAGTGTAAAAGCAGTAGTATCCATAATTTTAAGTCCCTTTTTTAAAACCTCGTCAAATGATAGTTTATCAAACTTGATGGCGGATTTGTTTTTTTCAGGGTCTTCATTGTAGATTCCATCTACTCTAGTTCCTTTCAATATAACATTGGCATCGATTTCTATGGCCCGTAATACAGCTGCAGAATCAGTAGTGAAATAGGGGTTTCCTGTACCAGAACCAAAAATAACGACCCTGCCTTTTTCCAGATGACGTGTGGCCCTTCTTTTGATGAAAGGCTCTGCAATGGCCTCGATTTTAATGGCTGTCTGTAATCTGGTCGGAACAGCATTATTTTCCAATGCACTTTGCAATGCCAAACCATTAATTACAGTGGCAAGCATTCCCATATAGTCTGCCTGAACTCTATCCGTTCCCTGACTGGCCCCCGAAACACCTCTGAAAATATTCCCTCCACCAATGACGATAGCGATTTCTATACCTATTTTTTGTATTTCCTTAATTTCATTAGCATACTCATTCAGTCTCACTGGATCGATCCCATGGTTTTGATGTCCCATTAGTGCTTCACCACTTAACTTTAGAAGGATTCTTTTGTATTTCATAACTTGGAATTCCACAAATATAGCAAATATAGAGGGAAAATTTATACGGCTTTTAAACTCAAATCAACAGGGATTGCAGCATAGGTGAGGGCTCCCATGGACACATAATCCACACCGGTTTCGGCATAAGAGACCAAGTTGTCCGTAATTATATTTCCGGAGGCTTCTGTCTCAAATTTACCATCGATTTTTTGAACATTTTCCATCAATATTTTGGGAGACATATTGTCCAATAAAACCCTTTTTACCCAGGGAAAATCCATCACCTGACCGATTTCAAGCCCGTTTCTTACTTCGACGATGACAGGTGTTTCCAGATTTTTTTCAGTCAAATAAGCTTTTGTTTTTTCTAAGGCTTGGAATAGTCCACCGCAAAAATCAATATGGTTATCCTTAATCATAATTGCATCGAACAAACCCATCCGGTGGTTTAAACCACCGCCTATGGAAACCGCCCATTTTTCGGGATATCGGAATCCTGGTGTTGTCTTGCGGGTATCGAGAATTTTACACTTGGTGTGCCTTATCATACAACTGAGTTGATGGGATAGGGTAGCGATCCCACTCATTCTTTGCATACAGTTGAGGACCAATCGTTCAGAAGATAATAAGGACTTGGCTTTCCCCTCGACCCTAAAGGCTATTTCCCCAGCCTTCAACTCTTCACCCTCCTTACATAGTGGGCTTAGATTCAATGATGGATCATGTCGATGGAAAATTTTTTGTGCCAGTTTGATACCGGCGATTATACAATTTTCCTTGACTTTCAATACTGCCTCTCTTTTTAAACTTTCGTCAAAACAAGCATTGCTAGTGTGGTCGCTCTCCTCAATGTCTTCTTCAAGGGCTTGATCAATAAAGCGATCGATCGCGTTTTTATGTGTGTCGTAAAAATTATTCAACGTAGTCTTGATTGTAAAAAACTCCTTTGTTTTGTTTTAAGTCTTGAGACTGTTTGATCATCAAATAGGCCACACTTACCATATTCCTCAATTCACAAATCCCCAAGGTTAATTTATTTTGTCGGTAGATTTCTTGGGTTTCCGAGAAAATATTTTTTAAATCTATTTCCGCCTCAGTCAGTCTAAATGAGGTTTTAAAAATACCCACTTTAGCGGTCATTAATTTTTGTAATTGCTTTTTCATTCGACCTATGGCACCGATCTTTTCATTGGATATATAGTGTTCTTCTTTCCATTCTGGTAGCTGCAGGTAGAATTCTTTTGAGGGTAAATTTCCCTTAATTTGATCGAGGGAATTCAGTGCTGCCCGATGAGAAAACACTAGGGATTCGAGCAGTGAATTTGAAGCCAAGCGATTAGCACCATGAAGGCCTGTATAACTACACTCTCCAATGGCGTAGAGGCCTTTTAGTCTTGTTTCTCCATAGTGATTCACACTGATGCCTCCACAGAAATAGTGAGCGGCGGGGATCACTGGAATGGAGTCTTTGGGGGGATTGATTCCTACTTTTTGACAGTTTTCTTTAATGGTAGGAAATTGATTTTCGAATTCTTTTTCTTTGACGGCCTGACAATCCAGAAGAACATAGTCATCTCCAGTTTCGTTGACCACTTCTGCTATGGATCGAGCCACGACATCTCGGGGAGCAAGTTCAGCTTTTGGGTGATTCTCGGTCATGAATCTTTTACCAGAAACAGTTTTAAGAATAGCTCCTTCTCCACGAACAGCCTCTGAAATCAAAAAAGTATTTCCATTGATTTTGGGATAAAGTGCGGTGGGGTGAAATTGAACAAAAGGCAATCCCTGCATATAAACCTTGGCCCTGTAAGCCGCACCCAAGCCATCCCCTGTAGCGTTTTCGGGATTGGTAGTATGAGAGAAAAGCTGTCCAGCACCTCCAGTACTGAGGACGGTAATTTGAGCAGAAATTTTAATAATTTCTTGCTCTAAATTGGAAATTACATAGGCTCCGTAACATCTTTGATAATGGCTGCCGCTGTGGTGGTCGGTAATTAGATCAACTAGGGTATGGTTTTCCAAAAGAGAGATGTTGGAAAAAGTTTTGATTTTACGGATCAGGGACTTCTGGATTTCAAGGCCGGTCTTGTCTTTGTGGTGTACGATTCTTTTTTCAGAATGTCCCCCTTCTTGGGTGAGGTGTAAACCATTTTTTTGTTTGTCGAAGTGAGTCCCCCAACCAATTAATTCTTGGAGGCGTTCATGCCCCTCTTTTACGACAAATTCAACCACCTCTTTGTCACATTCTCCTGCTCCGGCAGTCAGTGTGTCTTCGACGTGTTTTTCGAAAGAATCTTTCTGAAAGTTGGAGACCACTGCTATTCCTCCTTGGGCATATCGGGTATTACTTTCCAACAGACTGTTTTTTGAAATCATTACTATTTCGAGACTTGGATTCTGCTCTGCCATTTTGATAGCATAGGTCAATCCGGAAATACCACTGCCTATGACGAGTATATTGGTATCCATATTTTAGCCGAGCTTTAACATTCTAGTAATGGGAAGTTTTGCTTTTTCTATAAGGCTTTCAGATAATTTTACTTCGGGCTGCTCATGCTCCAAACACAGGTATAATTTCTCTAGTGTATTGAGTTTCATAAAGGCACATTCACTGCAACCGCAAGTTTCATCCTCTACTGGTGCAGGGATAAAGGTTTTTTCGGGACAGCGTTTTTTCATTTCGTGTAGAATTCCTGCTTCGGTAGCCACGATAAAGCTATGTGCGGAATCTTTTTCTACGAAGTTTAACAAGCCAGAAGTACTGCCGATGTAATGCGCAATGTCAAGAACTTGAGATTCACTTTCGGGATGGGCTATGAATTTGGCTGTGGGGTTTTCCTTGGCAAGAGTTACAATTCTTTCGAACGAAAATGCTTCATGTACAATACATGATCCATCCCACAGGATCATATCCCTTCCCGTTTCCTTGATCAGATAACGTCCTAAGTTTTTATCAGGAGCAAATATAACAGTCTCTGCTTCGGGGATGGAATCAATGACCCTTACGGCATTGCTTGAAGTACATACAATGCTGCTCAGGGCTTTTATTTCCGCCGAGCAATTGATATATGTCACTACATGTGCACCGGGATATTGGTCAATAAATTTCTTAAAATCATGAGGGGGACAGGAGTCGGCCAGCGAACAGCCTGCATTCAAATCCGGAAGGATAACTTTTTTGGTGGGATTGATGATTTTGGCCGTTTCGGCCATAAAGTGCACTCCGGCGAAAACAATCATATCAGCCGCTACCTTTTCTGCCGCTTGGGCGAGATATAGGCTGTCGCCCAGATAGTCGGCCAACTCTTGAATTTCAGCTTCTTGATAGTAATGCGCTAGTAAAACCGCTTTTTTTTCTTTTTTGAGTTGTTTGATTGCTGAAACCAAATCGAGTCCTTTGGGGATGTCTAAATCCAAGTATCCCTTTAGATCCAGTCTTTTCGATACGTCCTCTGAGGTGAGTTCCATAATCAAATAATTTATACAAAATTATTAAAAATCAAGGACTATGGGTCAACTCAAGATTATATTCCGTCTAGTTTTTCTGAAATTTGATCCGGGGTCAGAGAATCTTCAACGGAATAGGCGCCTATGGCTGTTCTTCTCAATTGACTCAAATGTGCTCCAGATTCTAATGCTTTACCAAAATCATGAGCTAAGGATCTGATGTATGTTCCTTTTGAACAACGGACATGAAAGTGCACTTGAGGAATATCTATTTTTGTAAAATTAAAGGCGTAAAGAGTAACTTTTCTGGACTCAATTTTTATTTTTTCTCCTTTTCTGGCATATTCATATAAGCGCTTCCCTTCTTTTTTTATGGCGGAGTATATGGGTGGGTATTGGTCGATTTCGCCTACAAACTTCTTTCTAGCCGTATCTAACTGTTGTTTGGTGATGTGATTGATGTAGAAATTTTGATCTATGGCTGTTTCGAGATCGTAGGAGGGGGTGGTTGTTCCTAAGGTAATGATTCCATCATAGGCTTTTTCAAGGGCTTGTATTTCACTGATTTTTTTGGTCATTTTTCCTGTACATATTAGTAAGAGACCTGTGGCCAATGGATCTAGGGTTCCCGTATGCCCCACCTTAATTTTTTTAAGCTTGTATTTAGTTCTTAAAGCCCACCTCAGTTTGTTGACCACTTGAAAAGAAGTCCATTCCAGTGGCTTATCCACCAATAACAGTTGACCCTCCAAGATGGATTTAAGGGATAAATTCATATCATAGACTAAAGATGATGGCCAATGCCCCCACTGTAATACAGTAGAAACTAAAGTATTTGAGTTGGCTTTTTTTTACCAGAGCAACCATGCATCGACAGGCAAAAACGCCAGTAATAAAGGCACTTACAAAACCTACCAATAAAGGCAACAGTGCTGTACTTTCTTGACTCAGATCCCCATCCATTATGCTCTTGGCCATACTTCCCAAAATCAAGGGGATGACCATGAGGAAAGAAAATCGGGCGGCTTTGTCACGATCAATTTTCAGTAATACAGCTAGGGCTATAGTGGCACCACTTCTCGATATTCCGGGAAGAATGGCAATGGCTTGGATAACACCTATTGAAAATGCGTTGCCATAATTTATTTTTTTATTGTTTTCACTGACCCGGTCCGCCAAAAACAACAAGAAGGCTGTTATCATCAACATGGCTCCAACCAGAGCGATTTTACCATCAAAAAGAGAGGCAATGAAATCCTCAAAAAAAAGACCGATGATCACAGCTGGAATCATGGAAAGAATAATTTTTTTACTGAAATTTAAACTATCCCCTTTTTTAAAAAACATTAAATCGGAGAGGATCAAGGCAATGTCTTTTCGGAATACAAAAATGGTGCTGAAAGCGGTTGCAGAGTGGAGGGTGATGATAACTAACAAACCATGTTGTTGTTCATAATCACTTCCGAAGATGGCCTTGATCAATTCCAGATGTCCGCTAGAGGAGACCGGCAAAAACTCAGTTAGACCTTGAACGATTCCAAGAATCAGTGTTTCTAGCGCACTCATTTACTTTTTTTTGAAGGCGTTAAGATGGCATAAATCGCCAGTCCAAAACCTATCAGAACAATGGTGGGCGCCAATCTGATTCTTCGAAAATTAAAAATTTCTGGGTTAAAAACATTAGGGTCATCGCTTCCTCCTCCTGCCATAAGGATAAAACCCAACGCAATCACAGCCATTGATAGGAGCAAAAAGTGATAATTTTTTTTACGGAACAGAAATTCTTTTTTTGTGGTTGGGTCACTCATTTTAATTTACTTCTTCAGACTTTAAATTCAGATAACGTTGTGTGGCAAAGAAAGTGCTTATAATTGTGATGCCCAAACCCAAAAGAAATACGCCTATAAAAACCATTGCTGGCTCCAGTGGGTTTTTAAAAATTTGCAATTCGGGAAATCGTTTTTCCATTTCGAAAATAACCACAGCCATACCCGACATAGCAATAATAGCCCCCAAAGTACTCATTAATATGTGAGTTTTGATAAAAGGTCTGCGAATAAAGCTTTTGGTTGCTCCAACAAGTTGCATGGTCTTGATGATCAGTCGTTTGGAGTAGATCGACAGTCTAATGGAACTATTGATTAGAAGCACGGCTACAAGAATGAAAATTCCACTGGCCAAGAGCATCCAAAATGTAATTTTTTTTATGTTTTGATCCAACAACTCCAGCAGTGGCCGATCGTAAACTACTTCATTTACGTAATTGTAAAGAGCAATATCTTTACTAAGTTTGGAAACCATGGCAGGATTCAAAAAGGACGCTTTAAAGTAAACGTCTAGAGAGTTGAGTAACGGATTGTACCCTAAAAATTCCATAAAGTCCTCTCCGATTTCGTTGGCGTGTCTCCTCGAGGCCACAGCTTTAGTAACATAGATGACATTTTTGGTCGCGGCGTTTAGGCGAAGGGTTTTTTGCAGTTGCTTCAGTTCGATTTCTTTGGCAGAGTCTTTAATATAAATTGTCATTACGATTTGTTCCTTGAAGTGATCAGCCACTTTTTTTGAATTGACCAACAAAATCCCAATTATGCCAGTTAGAAATAGCACCAAAGAAATGCTCACCACCACGGAGAGATAGGTGGAAATCAGTCTTCGTTTATTGAATTTTTCTTCCGATAGTTGGCTCATAAGAAAGGTTTATTTCAGTAAATTTAAAAAACCATCATTAAAAAGAGGCTTGACTGCGTGAAACTTTTTTTCCTTTCCTTAATAAGCGTATTTTTACAAATTCGAAAAACAAGCGTTGATGAATTACGATTTTCTGCAAATTGAAAAAAAGTGGCAAGACTTTTGGTCAACCCACAAAACCTTCAAAGCAGACAACCATAGCGACAAACCTAAATATTATGTATTAGATATGTTCCCCTATCCCTCTGGGGCAGGACTTCATGTGGGGCATCCCTTAGGGTATATTGCCAGTGATATTATCGCGCGATTCAAAAGGCATTTGGGTTTTAATGTTTTGCATCCACAAGGCTATGATTCTTTTGGACTACCGGCAGAGCAATACGCCATTCAGACCGGACAGCATCCCTCTAAAACGAGTACCACCAACATAAATAGATACCGTAAACAGCTCGACCGAATGGGGTTCTCCTTCGATTGGGATCGAGAGGTGAGGACCTCAGAACCGGATTATTATCGATGGACTCAGTGGATATTCCTTAAATTATTTGATTCTTATTATGACCTCGAGGAAGATAAGGCAATTCCAATTTCGCAATTGATCGTCAGCTTTGAAAAAGAAGGAAATGTAAAAGCAAAAGCCTACTGTAACAAAGACACTCCTGTTTTTAGTGCCCAAGATTGGAATGCCTTTGACCATGAACAACAACAAAAAGTTTTACTCAATTACCGACTCACCTATTTGTCTCAAACACAAGTCAACTGGTGCCCTGCTTTAGGAACGGTTTTAGCCAATGACGAAATTGTAAATGGAGTTTCAGAGCGTGGGGGTCATCCCGTAACCAAAAAGAAAATGCCTCAGTGGAGCATGCGCATTGGAGCCTATGCTAACAGACTTTTGTTGGGATTGGATGAATTGGACTGGTCGGATTCCCTTAAAGAAATGCAAAGGAATTGGATTGGAAAATCGGTAGGGGCTAGCATTTATTTTGAAATTGAAAATTATACTGAGAAATTAGAGGTTTTTACTACCCGACCCGATACTGTTTTTGGAGTCACTTATATGACCCTAGCCCCAGAGCACGAGTTGGTTGTAAAAATTACCCATCCAGAACAGCAAAAAGCTGTTGCGGATTATACAGCTAAAGTTGCTCAGAAATCCGATCGCGAACGCCAAGCCGATGTCAAGTCGATTAGTGGAGTATTTACAGGCGCCTATGCTCTTCATCCTTTTACCGGAGCATCAATTCCCATTTGGATTGGGGATTATGTTTTGGCGGGATATGGAACTGGTGCAGTCATGGCAGTACCCTCTGGAGACCAAAGGGATTTTGATTTTGCCACCCACTTCAATTTACCGATTATAAATATATTCGAGGGGATTGATGTGTCCGAGAGAGCTTTTGTCGATAAAGGTAATGTAAAATTGACCCATTCGGGTTTTTTAAACGGTTTGGATTTTAAATCAGCACTGGACAAAGTGATTGCCGAGCTGGAATACAATAAATGTGGTAAAGGTGCGGTAAATTTCAGACTCAGAGATGCTGTTTTCAGCCGACAAAGATATTGGGGAGAGCCTATTCCTATCTACTTTAAGGGAGATATCCCTGTACCTTTGTCAGAGCAGCACTTACCTTTGGAGTTACCCAAAGTGGAAAAATACCTCCCTACCGAAGATGGAAAACCTCCCCTGGGGAATGCCAAAATATGGGCTTGGGATGAGATTAATGAGGAAGTGGTTTCCGTAGATCGAATCGACCATAAATCGGTTTTCCCATTGGAACTCAATACCATGCCAGGGTGGGCGGGGAGCTCCTGGTATTTCAATCGTTACATGGATTCCCAAAATCAAGAGGAATGGGTAGGCCGTAAAGCTCTGGACTACTGGAATGAAGTAGATTTTTATATGGGAGGAATTGAGCATGCTACGGGTCACCTTTTATACTCTAGATTTTGGCAAAAAGTACTTTTTGATTTGGGATATGCCAAAACAGGGGAATATGCCAAAAAGTTGGTAAATCAGGGGATGATTCTTGGTAATTCTGCTTTTGTGTACCGCAAAAAAGGAACCCAAACATTTCTTTCCAGAGGCTTGATTGGCAATCAAGAAGTAGAACCCATACACGTGGATGTAAGTTTGGTTAATACCCATGACGAGTTAGATTTAGAGGCGGTAAGAAATTGGCAAAAAGATTTTCAAAAAGCAGACTTCATTCTTGAAAATGAAAAATATATTGTGGGCAGAGAGATTGAAAAAATGTCCAAGTCAAAATACAATGTGGTCAATCCCGATGAAATTTGTGATTCTTATGGCGCGGATACACTCAGGATGTATGAAATGTTTTTGGGTCCCATTGAGCAAGATAAACCGTGGGATACTGCTGGAATTTCGGGTGTGCACAACTTCCTCAAAAAATTCTGGAAGTTGTTCTACCATAAAGGTCAGTGGTTGGTGAGTGAGCAGGTTCCCAGTCCAGAGAGCTTAAAAATACTGCATCAGACCATTAAAAAAATAACCGATGACATCGGACGCTTATCTTTCAATACCTGTGTAAGTAGTTTTATGATATGTATCAATGAATTGACGTCCCTAAAATGTTCAAATAAGGCAATTTTGGAGCCTTTATTGGTATTGCTTTCCCCATTTGCACCTCATTTTTGTGAAGAGTTATGGCAAAAGCTTGGGAATAGCCAGAGCATTGAATTCCAGTCTTTTCCTGTTTTCGATCCCACCAAGGTTAAGGAGAACACCAAAGAATATCCGATTTCATTCAATGGAAAAATGCGCTTTACTCTCAAGTTTTCTTTAGATATGGGAGTGGAGCAAATCAAGGAGGCGGTAATGAAGGATCAACGTACACTGGATCAAATTAATGGGGCTAAACCCAAAAAAATAATAGTAGTGCCTGGAAAAATCATAAATATTGTCGTTTGATGAGTGATTTCCAAATTGAAATCATCGGGTTGATTGCTGCTACTTTTACCACCATTGCCTTTGTTCCTCAGTTTCTCAAAATATGGAAAAAAAACGATGCTAGTGGTGTCTCTATCTCCATGTATGTGATCATGTTGATTGGTATTTGCATTTGGTTTTGCTATGGATGTTTGATTGGAAGTGTAGCTGTAATAACGGCCAATGTGGTTTCAGGCATCCTACAAATATTCATCATAGCATTAGCCTTAATACACCGCAACAAAAATTAAAGAACTTTTATAATTGGATTTGCCTTTTGATTTGCTGGTTGAGCGAAATAAAGGTCTCTGTCCTGGATACCCCATCTATAGTTTGAATTTCGTGGTTTAAAAGGTTCATTAAATGCTCATTGTCTTCACAAAGTATTTTGATCAAAACACTCCAATGCCCCGTAGTGTAATGACATTCGATCACTTCGGGAATTTTTTCGAGTTGTTTCACAGCCTCTGGATTCCGCATTGCTTTGTCCAAGTAAATACCGATAAAGGCCATTGTTTTGTATCCCAGTATTTTGGGGTTAATCACAACCTGTGATCCCGAGATAAGTCCTGAACTTTCTAGTTTTTTTAGACGTTGATGAACGGCAGCTCCAGATATTCCAGCGGTTTTTGCAATTTCCTTGATTGACTTTCTAGCATCCTTCATCAGGGCTCTGAGAATGATTTTATCTAAGCCGTCAATGACAACTCGCTCGTTTTTTGTCTTCAAAACCTATTGTTAAATCTTTATAATTCAAATTAAAATCCATATTTGTATCATTAAAATTAATAAATTATTAGATTAGAATTTATAATATAAACATTACATTGATGTTATGAGAAAATATATTTTTTTTGGGGGGGGGTTTGCCCTGTTATCAGTTGTATTGGGTGCCTTTGCAAGTCATGCCCTAAAAGCCTATTTCTCGGAAGAAGTTTTAGAATCTTTTCAAACCGGAATTCGATACATGATGTATCACGGACTGTCACTTTTGATTTTTTCACAAATTCCTTTGGCCAGAAATCCTTTGATTTTCAGATTATTTTTTTGGGGTATTATCCTTTTTTCCTTCAGTATTTTTGCCCTATGTTTGGGTAAATTGACTTCTTTCGATTTTTCGTGGATGGGACCAATTACCCCAATTGGAGGAAGTTTGCTGATATTGGGGTGGGGAGTATTGCTTTGGGAAGCTTTGAAATATAAATCAAATTAGTTTGGTTTTCCTAATTCCCGATGTTGCGGATGTATTTTTCTATTGCCATAGTCATAGAAGGGGTGTCGGGGGTAGGAGCTTTGATATCGATTCTCAGCTTAGCTTTGTCGGCAGCAAGTACGGTGGCATTGCCATAGGCTGCAATTCGAGTGTTGTTTTGTTCGAAATCAGGAAAATTCTTAAAGAGAGATTCGATTCCAGAAGGACTAAAGAAAACCAAAACATCGTAGTACACATTTCTCAAATCGGAGAGATCACTCACCACAGTTTTGTACAAAGGTGCACGAGTCCAGTTAATCCCCATTTTGTTTAGACATTCAGGAATACTTGGCTTGAGGACGTCTGACGAAGGGAGTAAGAACTTTTCTTTTTCAAACTTTTTGAATACAGCTTCTAGATCGGCAATACTTTTCTCACCTACATATATTTTACGCTTTCTGTAAACCACATATTTTTGAAGGTAGTAGGCTACCGCCTCGGACTGGCAAAAATATTTTGTAGAGTCTGGTACCTTAAAACGCATTTCCTCTGTAATTCTAAAGAAATGGTCTACGGCGTTTCTACTTGTTAGAATGATATTGTCAAAATCAGAAAAATTGATTTTTTGAGACCTAACCTCCTTTGCTGAAAGTCCTTCTACGTGAATAAAAGGGCGAAAATCAATTTTGAGTTTATGTTTTTCTTTTAATCTAGAGTAGGGAGACTTCTCACTTGCAGGTTCGGGCTGAGAAACTAAAATAGTCTTCACTTTCATATTTCTTCTAAATTTTCTTACGTCTAATAAATCGACTTATAAAGCCAAAGCCAGGGCGCGATTTTGAAAGCACAAAGATATAAAATTAAATAAACAATGCTGATTTGATCGAACCTAATGATTTTTAAATATATGCTGAGATGTGTAATAAATACAAAAAAAAGAAGTAATAGGATTGTCAAGAAAAGAAAGTTAGAGTTGTAGGGAGAACTGTAGTGGTATACCGAAAAAAGCAAAAGAGCGTAGAAGCTGATCATAGCATAAAAACTAATACTTCTAAAAACAGTTTGTTGAAAAAGTTCCATATGATTTGAGAACTTAAAAATGAGTTTGAGTAATCCATAGCGAAGAACAACCACTGACGTGATTACTAAAAGAAAGGACAGAAAAGAGATTCCTCCAAATAGAGACAATAGTATTTTTTTGTAAAAAAAATAACTAAAAAGAGATACCGAAGCTAATGATATGAGGGTCAAGATCAAGTTGAACAAATTCAAGGGGCTTATATATTTTTCCTTGTCATAGATGTTGAAATAGCTTTTGAATTTCCAAAAACATAAAAGAAGTTTGAATTGATGGGGGTTTCTATTGAATAGAAAAACACTGAGTGTGAAGATCAAAAAGATCAAGACAGTAATCCAGTCCTGTTGCGTTTGAAATTTTTCAGTCCATTGGAACATAACATAAAATTAAGGAAGTATTTTAACTCTTCATTTTATTTCTAACGATTTAGTATTTTTACTTTTAAATATGGAAAAAGCCTTAGTTATCATTCCTACTTATAATGAGGTCGAAAACATTAAAATTGTTGTTGAAAAAGCCCTTAAGGACAAGACTTTTGACATTCTAGTAGTGGACGATTCTTCCCCGGACGGCACTGCCGATTTGGTTTTGGAACTAATCAAAACCTACACCGATCGGCTATTTTTATTGCAACGCCCCCTTAAAGAAGGTTTGGGAAAGGCCTATATTCAAGGTTTTAAGTGGGCTTTAGAAAAGCAATACGACTTTATTTTTGAAATGGATGCCGATCTGTCTCACGATCCAAAAGAATTGTCCCATATGCGCACCTACCTGAACTCTGATTATGACTTGGTCATTGGATCACGCTATGTCCAAGGCATCAACGTAGTAAACTGGCCTTTGAGTAGGATTTTACTGTCCTATTTTGCCTCTTTATATGTAAGGTGGATTACCATTATGCCTATCAGAGATCCCACTGCAGGATTTGTTGGTTATACCAGAGCAGTATTAGAGCAGTTAGATTTTAATAAAATCCAATTTGTAGGTTATGCCTTTCAAATCGAGATGAAATTTAAAATTTGGAAGAAAGGATATAAATACAAGGAACACCCCATTATTTTCACCAATAGAGTACGGGGGGTTTCCAAAATGAATGGGAGGATTATTTGGGAGGCACTGTCTTCCGTTTTGATTTTGAGGATAAAAAGTCTATTTAACTTAGTGAAATGAGGGAAGTATTAATACAAAATGCCAATTTGGTTAATGAAGGTGAACTACACCAAAAAGACCTTTTAATTCGTGGGGAAAAGATTGCAAAAATCAGCAACCACATTGCCCCTACTGGAAGTGAGGAACTTATTGATGCAAAGGGCCTCCATTTGTTACCGGGTTGGATCGATGACCAAGTCCACTTTAGGGAACCAGGCCTGACGCACAAGGCTACCATTGCTTCAGAGTCCCGAGCAGCTGTGGCGGGGGGGATTACCTCCTTCATTGAAATGCCCAATACCAATCCACAAACCACCAGCCAAAATGCCTTGGAGGACAAATTGGATAGGGCAGCAAAAACCTCCATCGCTAATTATGGTTTCCTCTTCGGAGGAACAAACGATAACTTGGAAGAAATCAAGACTTTTGATAACACTAAAGCGGCAGGAATCAAATTGTTTTTAGGGTCTTCTACTGGTAATATGTTGGTGGATGATGAGGAGGTATTGCAAAAAATTTTTTCTTGTACAGACCTCCCCATTGCCGTTCACTGTGAGGATGAAAATACCATTAGAAAAAACTTATCGGAACACATCGCTAAATATGGAGACGAAATTCCTATTGAGAAGCATCCCGAAATTAGAAGTGAGGCCGCTTGTTATCGTTCTTCTTCACAGGCAATTCGCCTAGCCAAAGCCACAGGAGCTCGCTTGCATGTTTTTCATTTGTCCACGGCCATTGAAACAGAATTGTTTTCCAATGATAAGCCATTGGCAGAAAAGAAAATAACGGCCGAGGTTTGTGTACATCACCTCTGGTTTTCTGAAGAAGATTACGCTCAAAAGGGAACCTTGATCAAGTGGAATCCTGCGGTTAAAAAAGCCAGTGACCGAGAAGCTCTCTGGAAAGCCCTCAACGAGGACAAAATTGATATATTAGCCACAGACCACGCTCCCCATACCCTTAAGGAAAAGCAAAACCCTTACACAAAAGCTCCATCGGGTGGCCCATTGGTTCAACATGCATATATCGCCCTATTGACTGCCGTACAACAGGGTAAAACCACTCTGGAAAAGCTGGTCGAAAAAGCCTGCCACAATCCAGCGATACTGTTTAAAATTCAAAATCGAGGTTTTCTCCGCGAAGGTTATTTTGCCGATTTGGTCTTAGTCGACCTCAATCATAAATATACTGTTGTCAAAGAAGATTTGCGCTACCAATGCGGATGGTCTCCTTTTGAGGGTACCACTTTTGGAGCCACTATCAACAAAACATTTGTCAATGGTAATCTGGTGTACGATGAAGGAGAAATTATCGAATGTGCATTGGGTAAAAAACTAACTTTTGAACGATGAGCATGAAAAAAATTATTTTTCTTTTCTCCCTCATTATTTTTTCTTGTTCACAAAAAGGGGACAACAAGCAACCCAATGACCTTATTTCCCCTGATCAAATGAGCGAGCTTATGTTGGACATTATTATCATGAAAAACATCAAACGCCAAGGTTCCTATTTTCTGAATAAAAAAGAATTTCTGGTGGCCGAGTATCTCTATGAAAAATACGGTATAGATAGCGTTCAATTGGCCTCCAGTCAATCCTATTACTCCAAAAATCCCAAAAAATACTTACCTATTTTTAAAAAGGTTCAGCTGGAGCTAAAAAGGCTCAACGATAGCATTAATGAATCAATGAGAATCAAGTAGTTGTAACAATTTAATGTTAATTTATTCTCTGTCGAAAATCAATTTTGTTATGGGGGAGTAATCAAAATCTATAACTGATTTTATTTTACTCCCATCAATGATTTTTTTCTCGTATTGCCCTGAAATGAGGGCGCGGGTCAAAAATCGATCTCTGATGTACAGCAATTGAATAAAGTATTCAAATCCCCACAAAAAATACAAAAATACTTTGGGGACAAAAAACACCTTAGGATTGAAATATCCGGCTTTTAGAAGTATTTCTACCATAACTTTTCCAGTCCAATTTTCGGCTACCAAAATAAAGCGTTCCCCCTCGATTTTGGAATCCATCATTTTATCCATCAAAATGATAACATCTTGGATATTGACTAAGGCTTTATTTCCAGGGGTACACCATCTCAAACCGTTTTTGTGTCGTTGGAGTAATGTTTCAATCGGACTGTCTTTTCCCAGCACAATACCGGGATTTACGATGACTGCCTTCAGCCCCTCTTGCATGGCACGCCACACCTCCATTTCTCCTCCATATTTGGAATAGGCATAAGGGTTTTTATCACTATTTTTATCCCATGGGGTGTTTTCGTCTATGACTGATGTATAGGAGTCATTGCCTAAGGCAGCTATGGAGCTGACATAGACCAATTTTTTGACCGAGTGAGACAAGCACAGATCGACCAAGTAGGCAGATCCCTTTTCATTGATTTCGATTAGTTTTTTGAAGTCGCGTTGTGCAAAGGAAATATAGCCAGCGCAATGGTAAACATGACTGATCCCCTGAAAGGCAGCTTCCAAACTAGGGAGGTCTCTAAAGTCAGCTTTTCTCCAAGTGATTTTATCAAAACGTTCTTGGGCATCGGTAAATTGAGATAAAAATTGTTTCCAAACCCTTTTTTTGTTTGACTCATATCGGAACATGGCCACGGGAAAAATATTTTTTTGTGCCAAATGACACATCAAATGTGAACCTATAAATCCTGTTGCTCCGGTAACTAAAATCATAAATTAAAACTAATGCTTTTCAAATAATAATTTTTTGTTTTGAGGCATAAATATATCTTTGCTTTTAAATCAAAGTAATGCAGAAAAATTTTGTAGAGGAACTTCTTTGGCGTGGCATGTTGCACGACATTATGCCAGAAACAGAGGATCATTTAAACCAAAACATCACATCGGGTTATATTGGTTTTGATCCAACTGCCGATTCCCTTCACATTGGCAGCTTGGTGCAAATCATGATTTTGATCCACTTCCAAAGGGCAGGCCATAGACCAATTGCTTTAGTGGGTGGGGCCACAGGAATGATAGGTGATCCTTCGGGTAAGTCCGACGAAAGAAATCTTTTAGATGCAGAGGCATTGCAGAAAAATGTGGATGGCATTAGAAACCAACTGCAGAAATTTCTTGATTTTGATCCCTCCAATCCCAAAGCTGCTCAATTGGTAAACAACTACGATTGGACCAAAGACTACAGTTTGATTGATTTTTCTCGTGATATTGGTAAGCACTTGACCGTCAACTATATGATGGCCAAGGACTCAGTAAAAAAGCGCCTTGGAAGCGATGCCAAAGTAGGTATGTCTTTTACTGAATTTACATATCAATTGCTGCAGGGCTATGATTTTTTACACCTTTATCAAAACAAGGATTGCAAGTTACAAATGGGCGGCAGTGATCAGTGGGGGAATATCACCACCGGAACAGAATTGATCCGACGCAAGTTGGGTGGAAAAGCCTATGCTATCACCTGTCCATTGATTACCAAGGCAGATGGAACAAAATTTGGTAAAACAGAGGGAGGTAATGTTTGGTTGGACAAGACCCTAACCTCACCCTACAAGTTTTATCAGTATTGGTTAAACGCGTCTGACGAGGATGCTGAAAACTACATTAAAATTTTTACCCTTTTGGATAAGGTCACCATAGAGGGTTTGATTGTGCAACACCAAGAAAGCCCCCATTTGAGATTATTGCAAAAAACCATTGCAGAGGAAGTCACCCGTATGGTTCATTCTGAAGAGGATTTACAAAAAGCCATTCAAGCCAGCCAAATTTTATTCGGTCAATCCACTGCCGAGGATCTAAGAAACCTTGATCGCCAAACCTTTTTGGAGGTTTTTGAGGGGGTTCCTCAGTCGGAGATTTCTCTTTCTGATTTGAACAATGGTATTGAGATGATCGTATTGTTGGTTAACCACACCTCCTTTTTAAAATCCAATGGAGAGGCCCGTAGGGCACTGAGTGAAAAGTCCATTTCAGTTAACAAAACCAAAGTAAATGAAAGTTATATCATTGGATCTAGTGATTTGATCGATGACCAATACATTTTGCTGCAAAGGGGTAAAAAAAACTTTTTTATTGTTAAGGTTGTCGGCTAGACCGCCATTAAGTTGCACCCCCGGACTTCTGAGGCGTCCAAACGTCCAAGCACTTCAAAGCGAGAGTTGGAATGAACTTTACCGAGGTCCTCTGTCGCAATAAAAGCACAGCTATCGCGGTTGGCCAGGTCAATGATGTTCAATCCACCACTTTGTCCCCAGGGTATTAGGCTAAAGGGGTCTTGATTTTCTCTTGCGGCAACGCGCATCCATGGAGGACAATCAAAAAGACCTTCGCCCTTGGAGTAGGCCTGTGAAAAGAGTTCTGTCATTCCGTATTCTGAGTAAATTTGAGAAACACCAAACCCCTTTTTAAGCAGCTCATGAAGGGCTTTACGGGTCAATTCTTTTCTCCTACCTTTCATCCCTCCGGTTTCCATAATCCAAGTGTGTTGAAGGTCAAATGAATACTGCTCTAATAAATCCAGTAGGGCGAAGGATACCCCTAGCAAAAGTGTTTTTTGACTCTTTTCTTCCCCTTGGTCGATGATTTTTTTCAAGGACTCCGATTGCTTTAGGTAAAAACCGCTCTCTGGTTGAGCACTCTTGCTAATCATGTCATTGGCCATATAAATGAGAGAGGAACCTGATCTTTCCATATAAGAGGGCAATAGGGCCAGTACCCTAAAATCTTCAATTGCTCCAAAAAAATATTCAAATCCCTTGCGGAAACTCATCTGATAATCTTCCAGTTGACGGTAATAATGTTTCGAATGACTTACGCCGGTGGTGGAACTTGAACTAAAAAAATCCACATTGTCCGCCTCAAAGGAGCAAACT
>CAJVZM010000021.1 GCA_913020475.1 uncultured Flavobacteriaceae bacterium | reverse complement strand
TTACTGATGAGGTTTATGAGCAAGCAGAAATACAGATCAAATACTCTGGTTATATCGAAAAAGAAATGGCCAATGCTGAAAAGCTCGATCGTTTGGATCATATCAAAATCCCAGACAATTTTGACTATGAAAAATTGGCTTCTCTTTCTCATGAGGCCAAGGAAAAGCTTAATTATATAAAGCCCACCAACCTTTCTCAGGCCTCAAGAATCAGCGGGATCAATCCTAGCGATATCAGCGTACTTTTGGTTAAACTGGGACGATAAATGTTCCACGTGGAACGTATGAGCAAAACACAACACCATAAAATACTAGAAGCAACAGATCATCTTGTCAGCAGAGAATCCTTTTCCATTCACTGGGATCCAATTCGCCAGAGGGCATGGACAGCCGTGGAGCATCTGGAAGCCCTAGATGCTTACTATAGATCTCCAGGCTATATTTCTCACAGCTCCAAACCAGACTCACTCATTTCACTATTTTACGTTTGGGCTAGAAGCATTATGCTGAACTACAAATATACCCTTCTTAAAAAACACCTTCAACGCAACAGTCGTGTATTGGATGTTGGTTGTGGCGCAGGTTCTTTTCTAAGTTTTATGAAGAAAAAAGGCTTTGATGTTTTTGGGGTCGAAAGCAATGCAAAGGCCAGGGATATTTGCCTTAAAAACAATATAGAAGTTCAGTCAACCGAATCTAAATTGCCGCCAGCTAGTTTTAATATTATTTCACTTTGGCATGTTTTGGAGCATTTGCCCAGCCCAGAGTCTAGCTTGGGGAAATATCGAGAGTTGCTCAAACCTGGGGGTATTTTAGTTATTGCAGTCCCCAATTTTGAAAGCCACGATCGGATTCATTATCAAAATCATTGGGCGGCCTTGGATGTACCAAGACATTTGTGGCATTTTACGCCCAAAGGCTTAATCAGTATAGCCGAATCATCTGGTTTTGATTTGCTTCAAAAAAGAGCATTGGGGCTTGACGTTTTTTATATTTCTTATCTGTCAGAAAAATACAGAGGAAAATCATTCCCTTTTGTTAGAGGCCTTTTTAAAGCGTCATGGTTTACAATTAAATCCCTTTTTACCAGCAAGCACTCCTCTAATGTCTTTCTTTTTATGAAACGTTTTCCTTAACGTTTAAAAAACGTGTCATTGCTAAAGCAAAATGACTGAAGAGAATTTTAGGATTTGCATTGCGCTCCAAATGATAAGAAGTGTCTTCAAGCAACCTGACTATATCGTTCAAATTGCAATTGTGAACATATGGAGCGAACTTTCGAATATCGAAGTCAGAATGTATTTTAAGATCGTACAATCCTTCTGCTTGATATGAAATCAGCATGGCCTGACGAATAAATTCTAATGCATATAGCAAAAAAGCTTTTTGTTGTTCTCTTTGCAGGTCGGCAACTTGATCCGCCCATTGAATCAAGTCAATAACAATCGCTTTGTTTGCCCGTGCTTTAAACGCTGCCCTAAGACATTGAATCCAAAGTTTTTCAAAATTAAGTGTGTGATCTGGAGTGTTCAATTCATCTAAAACTTTTCGCCAACTACCTGTAATCAATAAAGGGGGTTGAGGACTGCCTGAAAAAGCGTTTAGCTTTTGAATTCCATTTTTGATGTCTTCCGAACACAAAGGAGGTAACTTTACTTCCTGACACCGAGAAACCAAAGTGGGCAGCATTCCTTCTGTTTGATCACAAACTAGCAGAAAAAAACTTTTTTTTGGAGGCTCTTCCAAAAGTTTTAATAATTTATTTGAAGCATTCTCCGACAATTTATCCACACCAAAAAGGATCATTACTTTGTACCCACCATTGTGAGTTTTGAGGTACATTTTGTGATGTATCCTGGCCACTTCCTCTACCCCAATCTTTCCTTGTTTGTTTCCAGCATCCAATTGACGAATCCAGTCTTGTGTGGATCCATAAGGACGATGAGCAACAAAATCATCCCATGTGGACTTGTAATCGTCCGAAACTGCTTTTGACCCACCGGAACCATTGTTAACTACAGGATACACAAAATGTAAATCGGGATGTCCCAGTAACTTTTGCGAAGGAGTTCCATTTTTTTCTGCTTCTTCAAGTGCGTCAATGCCATGCAACAAACCTAAAGCACCGTAAAGAGCCAAAGGAAGTCCTCCATAACCTTTGGGGTCTATAAACAACTGACAGTGAGGGGTTTGACCAGAATTAACCATCTGTTTTAACTGATGTTTTAAGCGAGTTTGCCCTATAATTTCACTTGAGTACATATTGTTTTTAATCCTAAAGAATATAAAAATAATCAATCCATTTGAATTTGACTTTCTTCACAAAAATTATGTTTTCAATCCGCCTAAAACCTTTTGCCCAACGGTATAAAAAAAGTATTTTTGATAAAAATTTTAGCATGCGAATCCTAGCTAATCAAGACTTCTTAAATCGAAGAGCCGTTGTAAGAGTAGACTTTAATGTGCCCACCGACGATAAATTTAATGTTACCGACTCTACTAGAATCGTCGCTGCCAAAGAAACCATAGATCATATTCTGAAACAAGGAGGCAGTTGTGTATTGATTTCTCATTTAGGACGGCCCGAAGGGAAAGACCCTAAGCTATCACTAATGAATATTGTTAATAAAGTAGAGGATATCCTTGGTGTATCCGTATCCTTTTTTCCTGATTGTGTTGGTGCAGAAGCTGAAAAAGCCACGGCTGAGCTGGACCCAGGGTCAGTTATGCTTATGGAAAACCTCCGATTTTATAAAGAAGAAACTGCTGGAGATTTGGCTTTTGCTGAAGGCTTGTCCAAACTGGGTGATTGTTATGTCAACGACGCATTTGGATCGGCACATAGGGCTCACGCCTCTACTACCATTATGGCTCAATTTTTTAATGAGGACAAATTCTTTGGTAAATTGCTCGAAAAAGAAGTTAAGGCTATAGAGAAAGTTATGGAATTGGGAGAAAAGCCAGTTCTTGCCATCTTAGGCGGTGCCAAAGTTTCCTCTAAAATTACAATCATTGAAAATATGCTAGATAAGATAGATCAATTGATTATTGGTGGTGGCATGGTATATACTTTTGCCAAGGCACAAGGAGGTAAGGTAGGTCAATCAATCTGTGAAGAGGACTATTGTGATTATGCCTTAGAGTTACTTGAAAAGGCCAAGGCCAAAGGGGTTGAAGTTTATTTGCCAACGGATGTGATTATTGCAGATGATTTTTCAAATGATGCGAATCAAAAGGTTTGTAAAGTAGGCGAAATCCCAGACGATTGGGAGGGGCTTGATGCAGGGCCAGAGACACTAAAAAAATATGAGGATGTAGTGATGCGGTCCAAAACCATACTATGGAACGGGCCTTTAGGTGTGTTTGAATTTGAAAACTTTTCAAAAGGAACCATCACCCTTGGAGAGCATATAGCCAAAAGCACTTCGGTAGGAGCTTTTTCTTTAGTAGGGGGGGGAGACTCTGTAGCTGCGGTTAAACAATTTGGATTTGAAGACAAAATGAGCTACATTTCTACTGGTGGCGGTGCCATGCTGGAAAGTCTTGAAGGAAAGACATTACCTGGGATTTCTGCCTTGTTGGAATAAGCCTCAACATCATGAAAAAAGCAGTATTTATTGTTTTTATCGTTTTTGTTATATCCTGCAAGGATCAAAAAACAGAACTGAGGTATTTACCCGATTCCAACGCCAAGATTAATTATCTGACAGTAGTTATGCCAGAAAAGAGCTGGGCAGGAGCTTTGGGAAATCAAACACGTGCCCTTTTGGAAACTCCCTACGAAGGCTTACCTTTTAACGAACCCCAATTTACTCTCAAATATCTCCCTCCAAAGGTTTTCAAAGGTTTTGCCAGGAATAGTCGAAGTGTCTTGTGGTTTGAAAGAGATAGCTTTGCACGTTTCCAATTGTCAGAGGATTTGATGGCGCGACCACAGATAGTGGCAAAGGTAACAGGATTGGACGATGAGGTTCAAGCCTATTTTATGGAGGAAAATATCAATCTTTTTAAAGCGGTACTGACCGAAAAAGAACGCAAAGAAAAAATTAGAAGGATCAAAAAAGCCGTTACTAAAGACCGTGATTTACAAAAGCGATTCAATATATCGTTGGTTTACCCCACCGCTTACAAGACAGTAAAAGATACTACCAATTTCATTTGGATTCAAAAAGAAATTCCAAAGGGACATATGAACATGGTGGCTTATAGTCTTCCACTTTCTGTTCTAAACGGAAAGGTAAAAAAACGCATTCCAGAAATTCGGGATTCTATTGGAAAAATGTATATACCAGGAAGACTCAAAGGCTCATATATGATTACAGAAAGGGCCTATCGCCCCTTTTTTTATAAGACACTAAAAGGGGGAAGGCTAACATACTTAACCAAAGGCACATGGGAAGTTGCCAATGATTTTATGGCAGGTCCATTTATCAATTATATGATAAAAGACACCTTAAAAAAGAGATGGATGGTAATCGAGGGCTTTGTTTTTGCTCCTGCAACGAGTAAAAGAGACCAGATGTTTGAACTTAACACTATTTTGGACGCTGTAACTTTTCAGTAAACTATTTCTTGTCTATTTTGGCATCAGAACTATCCTCGTCTTCTTTGGTGGCTTTTTTAAATTCTTTGATACCGCTTCCCAGTCCCCTCATTAATTCTGGAATTTTTCTCCCACCAAACAACAAAAGCACAACAACAACGATGAGAATGATTTGCGGAGCACCTATCATGCCTAAAGTGTAGATCATTGAATCCATGGTTTTTAATTTTAATCAAATGTAAATAATTATTCGATCTTATCTAAATTTCTTTACTCGTCCAACAATTTATTTTTAAGGGGTAAATACTATCTTTGTTTGAGATGGCTAATGAGAAAAAAAAGAAACAACCTTGGATTCAAAACTTTTTGAATAGGTATCGTGTGGTGATCATCAACGAAACCACATTTGAGGAAAAGTTTTTCCTTAAAATTTCGCAGTTTAACATCATTGTATTGGTCACTTTCTTTATTGCTTTAATCGTCATTGGGTCTTTTTTTTTGGTAGCCTACACACCATTAAAGGAGTTTATCCCAGGATATACCAGTCTATCGATTAGAAAAGAGGCCATTAGAAACGCCTTTTACATAGACTCTCTTAGTGTAGAATTTCAAAAACAAGGCCGATTTATTCAGTCTATTAAAAGCGCTTTAACTGGAGAAATCGATTGGGAAGAAAATTCTCTACTCAACCCTAAAAACGCTTCGCCTGATCTGCTCATCTCCGATAATGTGATGATAGAGGCAGACTCACTGTTGCGCTTAGAAGTTATTCAAGAAGACAAATACAACGTTATTCCCAATGATTTAAACAATGTTAAATACCTACTTTACAGTCCAGCTAAAGGCCCAATCTCGCAGAACTATGATGTTGATAAAAAACACTTTGCCGTGGATATTGTGCTGGAAGAGAATGCTCCTGTTATGGCGGTAGCAAATGGAACTGTTATTTTTGCAGAATGGACAGCTGAAACGGGGCATGTAATTATCGTCAAACACGACTATGGTTTATTGTCTGTCTACAAACACAATTCCTACTTGGAAAAATCACAGGGAGAATTGGTCAAAGTAGGAGAAGTGATAGCCAAAGCTGGTAATACAGGAGAATTCTCCACCGGCTGGCATCTTCATTTTGAACTTTGGATCAATGGCTACTCAGTAGATCCAACCAATTATATTGAATTTTGATTGGGATTATGATCAAAAAAATCGTAGCGAAAATATTTGCAAACTACATCCACCAAAAAAACCTAAAGTGGATCAAAAACCCTCTTTCTGCACAACAAAAAACGTTTCATTATCTAATCCAAAGAGCCAAATTTACCGATTTTGGACGTGATCACGAATTTTATAAAATTAAAAATTATCAAGACTTTCAAGCTTTAGTTCCGATTACTGATTACGAAGGGCACAGACCTTATGTGGACAGAATGTTGGAGGGAGCAAGTTCTGTGTTATGGCCTGGAAAACCACTTTATTATGCCAAAACAAGTGGTACCACCTCCGGAGCTAAATACATTCCCCTCACTAAAGAGTCCATGCCTACACACATCACTGCTGCTAGAGACGCACTGTTGAATTATATTCACGAAACAGGGAATACTGATTTCGTTAATGGCAAACAAATTTTTCTGCAAGGCAGCCCGACACTCAATAAAAAAAACGGTAATATAATAGGCAGGTTATCGGGTATTGTTGCCCATTACGTTCCAAAGTACTTGCAGAAAAACAGAATGCCCTCGTGGGAAACGAATTGCACAGAAGATTGGGAAACCAAGGTTGAGGCTATTGTGGGGGAAACCCTACAGGAAAATATGAGTTTGATCGCAGGGATTCCTTCTTGGGTCCAAATGTATTTTGAGAAACTGATAGAGCAATCGGGTAAGCCTGTGGGCAAAACTTTCCCGAATTTTTCCTTATTTGTATACGGTGGGGTTAACTATGAGCCCTATCGTCCGATGTTCGAAAAGCTCATTGGGAGGAAAGTAGACAGTGTGGAACTTTTTCCCGCATCCGAAGGGTTTTTTGCCTATCAAGACCAACAAAACGAAAAGGGCCTATTGCTTTTGTTGAACAATGAAATATTTTACGAATTTGTGAAAGTTGATCAGTTTGTTGAACAAAATCCTAGAAGATATACTTTGGAGGGTGTCGAATTGGGAGTCAATTACGTTTTGATTCTATCCACTTCTGCAGGTTTGTGGGCATATAATATAGGTGATACGGTTCGTTTTGTTTCCTTGAATCCATATCGTTTGGTGGTGACGGGCAGAATTAAACATTTTATTTCTGCTTTTGGAGAACACGTGATTGGAAAAGAGGTTGAGACAGCAATGCAAGATGCGTGCTATGACAGTCAGGTTCAGATCAAAGAATTTACGGTTGCGCCAAAAATTGATCCAAAGGAGGGACTTCCCTATCATCAATGGTTTATTGAATTTGAAAACCCGCCCAAAAACATGAAGGAATTTGCACAAAAACTCGATCAATCTATGCAAGAACAAAATCCGTATTATGAAGACCTCCTTAAGGGAAGCGTTTTGAGAACACTAGTGATCAGTGCTGTTGCTAACGGAGGCTTCCAAAAATACATGAAAAGTATAGGAAAACTGGGAGGTCAAAATAAGGTTCCCCGCTTGTCCAATGACAGAAAAATAGTTGATCAACTCCCTTTAAAGTAACACATGCGCGCTAATAATGTTCATCATAAACGTTATAAAAAGACTCTGGCTTTTGTGAATCAACACATCGATAAGGGTTCGCTTATCTTGGATATGGGAATCCATAACCCAATGGCCGAATTAATGCAATCCCAAGGTTACAAGGTAGAAAATACGGGTGGTGAGGATTTGGATGAGGATCAGACTACATTGATCAATTCTAAAGCTGAAGTGGTAACTGCTTTTGAAATTTTGGAACACCTCCTTTCTCCCTATCAAGTTCTCAAAAGTATTAAAGCTAAAAAATTAGTCGTCAGTGTTCCTTTAAAGTTATGGTTTTCTAAAACCTATAGAAGTAAAATAGATATGAGAGACCGCCACTTTCACGAATTTGAAGATTGGCAGTTTGATTGGCTTTTGGAGAAAACTGGCTGGAAAATCGTAGCAAGCGAGAAGTGGATAAATCCCCCTCAATCATTTGGTATTCGATCTTTATTGAGATATTTTACCCCTAGACACTATGTTGTTTATGCTAAAAAATCAATCCATTAAGTTTGAAAATTTATATTGTCATACCAGCGCACAATGAGGAGAACAACATTGGTAAAACTCTACAATCCCTAGTCGATCAGCAGTTGAAACCGGCTCGAGTTGTCGTGGTCAACGACAATTCTATTGATGAAACAGCAAAAATCGTTAATGATTTTGCCCAACAACACCCCTGGATAAACTTGTTTCACAAAAAATCATCAAATAAACACATTCCTGGTGTAAAAATCGTAGCCGCATTTTACGAAGGCTACGAGCGATTGGATGAAGATTATGATATCATCTGTAAGTACGATGCAGATATGGTATTTGAGACAAATTACCTCTTTGAGCTATCACAGCATTTTAAAGAAAACAAGCGATTGGGGATGGCTGCAGGGCAGTGTTATGTTAAAAAAGATGATCATTGGGTTTTGGAAAATCTGAACAAAGACGACCACCTTAGGGGATCACTTAAAGCCTACAGAAAAGACTGTTTTCTGGAAATTGGTAAAATTGCAAAGTCGATTGGTTGGGACACTTTGGACGAATTGATGGCTCAATACTACGGATGGGAAATAAAAGTTGACCCTTCGCTTAAAGTTAAACACCTAAAACCAACGGGATTTAATTACAGCCCTGGTGCTACCCGTTTGCAAGGCATAGCCACGTACAGAATGAGGCTTGGCTTGACTTTGACCCTCATCATTGGGTTGAAACGGTCATTGGTCAAGGGAGAAGTCCGGTTTTTTTTCAGTTATTTCAAAGGGTTTTTGGAAGCCAAAAGAAAAGGTATTTCATTCATTGTTGATCCAAAACAGGGGAAGTTTATAAGAAACATTAGATGGAAAGGGATTTTTCACAGCTTTAAATTAAAATAGGACACACTTAATTATATTTGTTGTCGATGACAAAAATGAACATACTGGTATTGGGCAGCGGAGGTAGAGAACACACTTTTTGTTGGAAACTAGCCCAAAGTAAGACGATTGACCAACTTTTTGTAGCTCCAGGCAATGCGGGTACGGCAGGCTTGGCTACCAATCTTCATATAGGCGTGAACGATTTCGACGCCCTGAAAAATGCTGTCATTGAAAAGAATATCGACCTTGTGGTGGTAGGTCCTGAAGATCCATTGGTTAATGGCATTCACGATTTCTTCACAGATGATGCTCAATTGAAGAACATCCCAGTTATTGGCCCTAAAAAGCTTGGAGCAACTTTGGAGGGCAGTAAAGAGTTTGCCAAGGACTTTTTGAAAAGACATAATATACCCACAGCTCAATACGGGAGTTTTACTCCCGAAAAAATAGAGGGAGGCTATGCCTTTTTGGAACAAATGAAAGCTCCCTATGTACTTAAAGCAGACGGTTTAGCAGCGGGCAAAGGAGTCTTAATCATTAATGATCTAAATACAGCAAAAAAGGAATTGTCTAACATGCTATTGGATCAAAAATTTGGAAAGTCTTCTTCCAAGGTGGTTATAGAAGAATTTTTGAGCGGGATTGAACTTTCCTGTTTTGTTTTGACAGACGGTACTAATTATGTCACCTTTCCAATGGCTAAGGATTACAAGCGTATCGGCGAGGGAGATACTGGTCTGAACACCGGAGGTATGGGAGCCGTATCCCCTGTTCCTTTTGCCGATGACAAATTTTGTAAGGCCATCCAAGAAACCATTGTTCGCCCTACCATCGATGGACTCAAAAAAGACAATATTCCCTATGTCGGTTTTCTATTTATAGGATTGATTCGGGTTGGAGATGTCCCATATGTTATTGAGTACAACGTAAGAATGGGTGATCCAGAAACCCAGGTTGTTTTGCCCAGAATCAAGAATGACTTGGCAGAGTTGCTTTACGCTACTGCAAAGGGTAAGCTGGATGAAATTGAACTTTTGATTGAAGACCAAAGTGCTACCACCGTGGTTGCCGTCTCTGGTGGATATCCCGGGGCATACGAAAAAGGAAAAACAATAAATGGTCTATCTTTTTCACCGAATAGTACGGTATTCCACGCAGGGACAACCCTACAAGAAGGGAAAATCCTAACCAATGGGGGAAGAGTATTAGCGGTTACCTCCCTTGAATACAAGCACAAAGATGCTCTATTACAGTCCTATAAGACGTTGGAAGAAATCAGTTTTGAGGGGATGTACTACAGAAAAGATATTGGGTTCGATTTATAAAAATGAATGCGCAGAAGGGTCTTTGTTTTCCTCTCCGTTTTTGTCGAATTTTCGCAATTGCTTGATCCAATAAACAGTTGCAATACAGCCAATCGTTAAAAAGAAAAAACTTACACCATTGGCCAACCACCAGCTGTAAGGTTCAAGTTGGGTCAACAACTGGTATGGAAGAAACATAATGTCTTCGAACAAGCTGGCAATGGCTTCGAAAAATTTTTTCATTATTTGAGCTTTAATTATATTGTAAAATTAATAAAATTCAAGATGATAGTAAATATTTTCAAGACAATTGGTCCGAGAACCTATTTTACTTCGATATTTCTCATTTTATTTGCAGTTTTATTTTCTTTTGCCCTTAAAAAGAAAGGTACATTTCTTCTTGAGCAGTGGCCCTACATACTGGGTAATGTCATTCTCATGGTAGCTTTTATAGCAATTATAACTTTTTTGGAAAATCAACACAGAGGAAGGAAGTTAGACGGCATTCACTTGATCGCTTATCCCACGATTTTTCTGTTTTTACCGACGGTTTTTGAACTGAAACCCATCCCTATTCTTCAGACAATTTTATTGATTTTTGGTCAATATATTTTTATTAAAACCCTTCATTCCAAAAACAAAGAAAAAGGGATGCTGGATTTATCTTTGATCATATCTGTCATCGTCCAGTTCAATCTCGTTTTTGGGATATTTTATTTGCTTCCACTATATATTTTTATAAACAGAGGAATCAAAGACACTAAATATCTCTTGGCTTTATTATTGCCTATCCTCATCATTCCTTTCACATTTAATAGTCTATCGGGGATTTTATCAGACGAGACCTTCACCCTTATCAATCCTCCAATTCATCTAAATCCGTTGAAACCTCATTTTTTGTCCAATAGCGATTGGGTGTGGTTGATCACCTTGTTTCTTTCTGTTTTAGTTTGTTTCTTGCAGTTGCCTAGGGGTCACAAAAAATTTTCCTATCCCGAACTTTTTTCAGGCTTTCTTTACATGACCTTTTGGTTATTTTTTAGTATTACTTTTGGATTATTGGGCCTACAAACATTGCAGGAACGCTGGTTTATCAGCTTTATTCCTGCAGCGTATTTTTTTGGCATATTCCTCGAAAAAATTAAATCGGATTCATTAAGGAACATTTTATTTTCCTCCCTATTTTTCGGGATTGTGATCTTTAAACTATTCCATAATGGAATCATATCTTTAGAATTGCCTTTTGGAAACTGATAGAATTGATCTTCAAATTGTATCTTTATAGCAACAAAACTAATGACATGAGCCAAGATTCTACCAGTCAACTTTCTATTAAAATTTTTAAAGGGAGTATTGAAAAATACCACCTTATTGACAAAGTGGATCAAGCTTTTGAAAATCCGTATCCAACTGATTCATTGGAGCATTTACTCTACAGAAAAAATTGGATTGATACGGTTCAATGGCATTATGAAGATCTAATTAGAGACCCCAAAATTGATCCTGTTGAGGGCATGAAACTCAAAAGATTGATTGATGCTTCTAACCAAGACAGAACCGACACGGTAGAATATATTGACAGTTACTTCCTTAATAAGTTCAAAGATGTAGAGATCCGAAACGACGCTAAGGTAAATTCCGAGAGCCCAGCATGGGCACTGGATCGCTTGTCCATCCTTGAATTAAAGATCTATCACATGGAGGAGGAGGCCATTCGCCAAGACGCCAGTGAATTGCATCGTGAAAAATGCAACGCTAAACTACAGGTATTGCTTACTCAAAGAAAGGATTTATGCTCATCAATTGACGAATTACTTCAGAGTATTTCATGCGGATCAAAGTATATGAAGGTTTACAAACAAATGAAAATGTACAATGACGAAGACACAAATCCCGTTTTGTATGAAAACAAACCTTAGTCATTGATGAAAGAGCCTCACCTGCTGTTGATTCGATTTTCCGCTTTGGGAGATATAGCCATGACAATTCCCGTGATTCGTTGTCTTTATAAAACCTACCCTCAAATTAAAATAACTTTTGTAAGCCGACCCCTTGTAGCTCCTCTTTTTCAGGAATTTGAAAACTTTAACTTTCATCCTGTGGACTTTGATGGCAGGCACAAGGGTATAACTGGCCTTTGGACTTTGTTCCAAGAACTAAAAACCATTCCTTTTTATGCAATTGCTGACTTGCACAGTGTTTTACGGGCCCATCTTCTAAATCTGTTTTTTTTTCTGTACGGTTACAAAGTCAAGTCCATTGACAAAGGTCGACTGGAAAAAAAAGCACTCACGCGCTCAAAAAACAAAAAGTTTCAACCACTGACCCCGACCTGTTATCGCTATGCAGATGTTTTCAGAAAACTGGGCTTCCCCATTTCCTTTGATCAACACGACTTTCCCCTCAAAAAAGAACTTCCCAAGCCACTATTGACCATATTTCATAGCAGTGAGAAAAAATGGATAGGAATCGCACCTTTTGCTACCCATTTGGGAAAAATGTACCCCTTTGATTTGATGCAGCAGCTCATCCATTACTTACAAAAAGACCATCAGATTTTTCTCTTTGGTGCTGGAGAAAAAGAAAAGAAACGCCTAGAGGTGTGGGAAAATGCTTACACCAATGTTTACAGTACTGTTGGAAAAATTAGTTTCAGAGAGCAGCTCGATCTTATGCCATATTTGGACTTGATGATTTCAATGGATTCTGCCAATGGACATATGGCCGCCAATTATGGAACCAAGGTGCTAACCCTTTGGGGGATGACCCATCCCTTTTGTGGTTTTTCGCCTTTCAATCAGCCATTAGATCACGCCCTCACTTTGGACAGGAGTTTATATCCTTTGATTCCGACATCCGTATATGGAAAAATAATTCCTGAAGGCTATCAGGATGCTTTCAGGTCTATGGAACCTAAAAAGGTGATTGAAAAAACTTTGGAATTATTAAAGCATTAATTTTTTAAATATCATCGTAATCTATTGCCAAATGATTAGTGGTCGCATGTGCTTGGCAGGTCAAAATCAATCCCTCTTTGACCTCTTCATCGGTTAGGATTTGATTGGTTACCATTTCTGCTGTCCCCGATTTGATTTTGGCTATACAACTTGAGCAAACACCGCCTTGACAAGAGTAGGGCACATCCAACTTATTTTGGAGGGCAGCATCCAAGATACTTTTTCCTGTTATATTTTTGATTTTATGTGTTAGTTCATCATAGGTGATTTCCAACGAACCCCCTTCGGCCGTACCGTCAATAGATACGGTATTGGAGGATGCACTGAATAATTCGAATAAAACGTTATCTTTTTCCACCCCATTTGAGTATAAAATATCAGAAGCGGTTTCAATCATATTTTCAGGCCCACAGAGATAGAATTTATCGGCAGAACCTTCTAAGTGCTTTAGGGTACTTTTAATCACATTGGCTTCTACACGTCCAAAGAGGCTTCCTTCAACATTGGCTCGACTGAATACCCATTCAATAGAAAGCCGTCCATAAAAGGTCTTTTCCATTTCCTTTAACTCTTGGTAAAACATTGTATCCTCAGGGGTTTTATTGCCGTAAACCAAATGAAAACGATTTTTGGGATGATCTAAAAGAGCTGTTTTTAGAATCGACATGACGGGAGTGATTCCACTTCCCGCAGCAAATGCTGCAAGGTTTTGGACTTGACCAGAAGAGACAAATCGAAAACGGCCATCAGGAGGAGTCACCATTATCTGGTCATATTCACTTAATGATCGATTCGCATAGGTTGAAAAAAGTCCCTCAGGTACTTCTTTAATACCCACTCGAAGCCCTTCAGAGGGTGCACTGCAGATGGAATAGGACCGTCTTACCACTTTTTCCTTTATTTTTGTTTCTAAAGTTAGGTATTGGCCCGCTTCAAATCGAAACCTTTCTTTTTCTAATTCTGGAACTTCAAAAGAAATCAAAACGGCATTTGGAGTATTTCGGGTGATTTTTGAAATCACCAAAGGATACATATCCGACATAGTTTTTTTTACAAATTTATTTTAAAAATAAAGAATGACAATATCAAAGTTTTGGCAATTGTCGATAAATGGATCTTTTAGATCGCTTTAATGTGAGGTATCCATCATTTCGAAAATCTTATTAGCCTTATTTCGTTTGTTTGGTTTGTGTATGTTTTGGCCCTAATAGTTCCTGCATATTATATTATTGAAAAATTATTTTCTATGGCGCTGGCAGTTGAAATAATCAATCTGGGAGTTTTCTTTTTTCAATAATCCCTGCTCACTGATGTCCACTCACAGATTTTGATGCCGAATAAAAAGAAGAAAATCTCCCCATGATCTTTCTAATTTTCAATCTCGATTTAAACCATTTTACCTAGGTTTGCGAAAGGATCGTTTTCTCGAAAAAAGACAGCTCATAAAACACTTGAAATACGGATTTGGACACATTTAATCAGTTCGAGTCATATTTTAAGCACTAGCTATACTAAAACCTAGCTTTTTCAGTTATACAATTAAACTTTTCTTTTGGTTAAAGTGATGCGTTTTCTGGCATTTTTAATAGGCACTATGTTTTTGATGTGGGGTTGCTCTACCCAAAAAAACAAAATACTCAATCGAGGATATCATTCCCTTAATACCAAATACAATGTTTTATTTAATGGAAAAGAGTCTTTCAGAGTAGGGCAATCCATTTTGGAACAAGCCTATGACGATAATTTTTTCGAATTTTTACAGGTGGAGCCGATTGCCGTTAACGGAGAGCGACTGGATCAAACTACCATCGTTCCAGGTTTTGCCCGAGCCGAAGAAAAAGCCGTTAAGGCCATCCAAAAGCATTCCATGAACATCAACGGGATGCAGCGCAATAACAAAATTGATGAAGCCTATTTACTTTTGGGCAAAGCCCGATATTATGACCGACGTTTCTTCCCCGCTATGGAAGCATTTAATTATTTATTGGAAAATTATGCCGATGATAAAACTTATGTCGAAGGGAGAATTTGGCGAGAAAAAACCAATATTCGATTAAGAAACAATGAATTGGCCATCAAAAACCTCAGAGGCTTGGCACGATCCATCACCCCTACCAGCAGGTTTCACAGTCCAGCCAATGCTGCTATTTCTCAGGCCTTTATCAATATCAAACAACTCGACTCTGCACTTTATTATATTAGGAACGCTGCATTAACCGCCAAAAATAACCGTGACAAAGGACGATACTACTTTCTGTCAGGTCAGATCTATGAAAGCATCAAAAAACCCGATTCTGCGCTTTGGGCTTTTGAACAAGTGGTTGGGCTTAAAAGAAGAACCCCCCGAAAATACTGGATCAATGCTCAGATCAAAAGACTGCAAATCAAAACCATTCGCGACAGCTTGGATCCTATGGATTTCTATGAAAAACTTGCCAAAAATTATGAAAACTATATTTTTGACCACTGGATCAATCGTGCCATAGGGATTTACTATTTTCAGAAAAAAAAAGACAGTCTAGGAGAACACTACCTCAGCCAATCCTTAAAATCCGAAAATCTCGATTTACCAACCAAACAGGCTAATTATAGGGATCTGGCTAATTTCAATTTTGCCAGAGGTAAATATCTTGTTACGGGGGCTTATCTTGACAGTCTGCTTAATACACTTCCCGAGGAAACACTTATCAAGAGAAGGACTCAGAGGGAAAGAGATAACCTCGATAGCGTAATCAAATACGAAAACATAGCTCAAACCACAGACAGCTTGATTTATCTCAGCTCTTTGGACAAAAAGGTTCAAATCGAATACTTTCAAAAGTACATTGAACAAAAAGAGGCCAAAGCATTGGCAAAAGTTGCCTCGGAGGAAAAAGGAATATTCCCCTTTTTTAGCAAAGGTGCTCAGGCCAACACCTTTTATTTTTATAATCCTAAGTTGATGGTTCAAGGTCAACAAAAATTCCTCTCTACCTGGGGCGACCGTCCCAATTCCGACAACTGGGCGATTGCATCAGCCATCAGTTCGATGGTTGAACAGAGAGATGGAATCCAAGAGGAAGAACAGCCAAAAAATGAAACTTTTTTTGTGGAAAAACCACAGAGTTACGTCGATGCATTGCCGCAAACCAAAGCAGAGATAGACAGTATCAAAAAGCTAAACCAAAATGCCTATTTACAGTTGGGGATGATTTATAAAGAGAGTTTTAAAAATTACGCTTTAGCCCAAGATCGATTGGAGCATTTGATTAGACTAAATCTTCCCGATGATATTGCTGCCCCTGCACTTTATCACCTTTACAAGATTAACCAAAACGGATTGCCACAAAAAGCCAAGTTTTACTTCGATCAAATTGTTTTCAACCACCCAGAATCGCCCTACGCTAAAATCCTTACTAATCCAGAAGAATTTGGACAATCTGACTTTCAAACCCCTGAAAAGGTCTATCAAAGCTTGATCAAAATATACCAAAAAGGGGATTTTGATCAATTTGAAGAAAAAGCAGAATCGTTTCGTGTATTGCTCAGCGGAACGATAGTCCAGCCAAAATATGATCTATTAATGGCTAATTTTGTGGGAAGACTCAAAGGACGACAACAGTGGGAAAAGGCACTGAAAAAAATCGCAGTTAAATATCCCGAATCCCCAGAGGCCATCAAAGCCCAAGAAATAGTAGAGCTAATAAAAAGAACAGACACTATTACAAACAACAAGAAAATCTACCGTAATTACAAATGGATTTTTACTTTCAAAGCCAAGGATACTGCTTCAATAAAAAAGATCAGAGGCAAACTCCGAGAGGCTTTGGAAGAAACCCCGAACACCCGATGGTTTTTGTCTGAAGATCGATTCGATAAAGATCAAACATATCTGGTTTTGCATGGAATTCGGAACAGACGAAAGCTCAACGATTGGAAAAAGAGGTTTGATGGGGCCGAAAATGAAATTCTAAATACAAATAATTTCGTAATTTTGTCAGCCGATTATAAGAAAATACTATTAGATAAAATTCAATTTACTAATGAAAAAAAATGATATTAACGGCCATTACAGTCGTATAGAAAGTTCTACCAAAGTAAAGGGCGAAATAATTTCTGAAGGAGATTTCAGAATAGATGGAAGTCTTGAAGGATCGATTAAAACCAAAGGTAAAGTCGTAGTAGGTAAGGACGGTAGTGTAAAAGGAGCAGTGAGTTGCTCTATCGCCGATGTTGAAGGAAAAATCAACGGTAACCTGTTTGTATCTCAAATCCTAAGTCTCAGATCAACAAGCATAATTGATGGAGATGTTAAAATTGGGAAATTGATTGTAGAATCTGGCGCTACTTTCAATGCCACTTGTTCTATGAATAACGAGGGCAAAGAGGTGGACTTTAAAGTGGTAAAAAAACCGAATGACACCCATGAAAAAACAGCCTAGAAATTGGCTGATCTTTTCCGGACTTGCTTTTCAAATAGGCACAGTCATGTATGTTATGATTTATTTGGGGGGCTGGATACAACAAAAATTGGAGATTTCCTCCAAATGGCCAACTCTATTGACTTCATCAATAGGATTGATTTTGGTGTTACTAATCATCATCAAACAAGGCAACAGAAGCTAAATCGGTGATTTCTTCTTTACTCAAGTTTTCCGCTAAGCTATTATTAATGATGACTGGACTGTTTTGGCTTCACACTTTTGCCATTAACCCGTTGGGATTTTCGGCTCAAGACGAGCTACTAAACGCATGTTATTTCTTCAACACATTGATTGCACTGGTATTTTTTTTTTTGCTTCTTTTTGTTTCAAAACAGGATCCCTCGATTTTGGGATGGGTTTTTCTCCTCACTAGTGGAATTAAGTTTTTCCTTTTTTTTACATTGATATACCCCAGTTTTCAAATTGAGGGGCTGTTACCCAAGCAAGAATTTCTCACTTTTTTCATTCCTTATGTTGCTGCCATGGCCCTTGAAATCGATCAATTGATAAGAATTTTAAATCGGTAGAAATAGTCTTTTTTGTAACTCATGAAAATAAATTTTAAAACTATTTTATATAAAAGCCGAAAGACTTACATTTGCACCTCAATTAAACTATAAGTTTAATGGTAATTATGCCGAAAGGATTGTACCTATATTTAGCAACTTTTTTACTGATTTCTTTCAGTACACTAAACGCAAAAGAATCCTATGCGAACGAAGCTGAATCATCTGGCGACCTAAAGTCTGAGATAAAGGCTTACATTCTTCATCACTTGGAAGATTCTCACGACTTTCAACTCCTTTCCTACAAAGACAAAATGACCGAGGAGAAAGTTTACATTGGCATCCCATTACCGGTCATCCTTTGGGATGACGGACTGAAGATTTTTTCTTCCTCCAAGCTCAAGCATGGCAAAGAAGTGGTGCAATTAGGAGACAATCATTACAAACTCTATCACGGAAAAATATATAAAACTGACGCTCAGGGAACCATCACCAGTGACGACCACGATCACCCCACCAACATCAAGCCGATTGATTTTTCGATTACCAAAAACGTAATTTCCATCTTATTTACGGCGCTACTGATGTTTTTGGTTTTCAGAGGATTGGCACAATCATATCAGAAAAATGGCATGATCGCTTCAGGAGTGGGACGCTTTTTGGAACCCATCGTCCTTTATGTTAGAGATGAAATTGCCATACCCAATATTGGCGAAAAACACTACAGGAGATTTATGGGCTATTTGTTGACCCTATTCTTCTTTATTTGGTTTTTAAACCTTTTAGGATTAACACCCTTAGGGATTAATGTAACTGGAAATATTGCCATCACATTTTGTTTGGCAATGATCACCTTTGTCATTACGACTTTGGTAGGAAAAAAATATTATTGGAAGCACATCTTTTGGATGCCAGGTGTGCCATGGCCTATGAAAATAATTTTGGCCCCCATCGAACTTTTAGGGATGATCATCAAACCTTTCTCATTGATGATTCGATTATATGCCAATATATCGGCAGGACATATTGTATTGATGAGTTTGATTGCCCTGATTTTCATTTTCAAAAACTGGATTGGATCCAGCCTCTCATTTATATTGGCTTTTTCCATCTCCATCATCGAAATTCTGGTGGCCCTTTTACAGGCCTATATTTTTACGGTATTGTCGGCCCTGTATTTTGGCTTTGCTGTTGAGGAACACGATGAAAACGACGATCATTAAGAAAATATGTATAATTTAAATAAAAATTAATTATGGAAATTCCAGCAATAGTAGGAGCAGGTTTAGTAGTAATCGGAGT
>CAJVZM010000020.1 GCA_913020475.1 uncultured Flavobacteriaceae bacterium | reverse complement strand
GAAAGCTGTTGAGTGAAAGTCCAGGTTTAATTGTACAAGACAATCCTGAAAGTAATACCTATCCAATGCCAATTTATGCCGCAGGTAAAAATGAAGTTTTTGTGGGAAGAATAAGGAGGGACGATTCACAAGACAAAACACTCAACTTATGGGTAGTGGCCGATAACCTCAGAAAGGGGGCCGCAACCAATACCATTCAAATCGCTGAATATTTAATCCAAGAAAATTTGATTTAACATTTCTATCTCTTTTTAAGGCATCGCTTTAAAAGCAACTGAAATCCAGTACAATTTGGACGTATTACAGTAGTTTTCTAAATCAACTTTGCAAGACCATTTATGCAGTTTTTTTTCGTACCAGTTCAAAAATGACTCTGATCTCTATCGTAAATACCTTATTGAAGGTATCAAAGTTCCTAAATTGGGATAAAAGAATTTCAAGTTGATTCTCAATTAAGCACACAATCATGAAACTTTTCCTCCTACGAGTTTCCTTTGTGAAAAATTAAAATAATCATTTATTTCTTGTTTAAAAACTATAAAACGATTTGAAATGGATTTATGAACTCGAAAAAGAAAACGGAAACATTAAAGAGCAATTAATTGGATTGGAAAATTCGATGGATCGATTAAAAAAATAAAAAGTCTCTAATAGTCTTCCATCGAAAAAGACTCCATGAACTTGGTAGTGTAATTTCCGGAAATGTAATCGGGATGATCCATGAGTTTGCGATGAAAAGGAATGGTCGTTTTTATCCCTTCAATGACAAATTCATCCAATGCACGTCTCATCTTATTGATGGCCTCTTCTCTTGTTTGAGCTGTGGTAATCAATTTTGCAATCATCGAGTCATAGTGTGGTGGTATGATGTAACCCCCATAAACGTGAGTATCTAATCTAACTCCATGTCCACCGGGAAAGTGAAGGGTAGATATTTTTCCGGGGCAGGGTCTGAATTCGTTATACGGATCCTCGGCATTGATTCTACATTCAATGGAGTGCATACTAGGCAAATAATTCTCTCCAGAAATGGCTACACCTGCAGCAACAAGAATCTGCTCTCTTATAAGGTCAAAATTAATAACCTGTTCTGTAATGGGATGCTCTACCTGAATACGGGTGTTCATTTCCATAAAGTAAAAATTACGATGTTTATCAACCAAAAACTCAACAGTTCCTGCACCTTCATATTTGATGTGCTCAGCTGCTTTGACAGCTGCAGAACCCATTTCCTCCCTCAACTCAGGGGTCATAAATGGCGATGGAGTTTCTTCCGTAAGTTTTTGATGTCTTCTTTGAATGGAACAATCGCGTTCGGATAAGTGACAGGCTTTGCCTTTAGAGTCCCCCACAATTTGAATCTCGATGTGACGTGGTTCTTCGATGAGTTTCTCCATGTACATTCCATCATTACCAAATGATGCCGATGCCTCTTGACGAGCACTTTCCCATGCTTTAAGTAAATCTTCTTCTTTCCATACAGCCCGCATGCCTTTACCACCTCCACCAGCGGTGGCTTTAAGCATTACCGGATAGCCTATTTTTTTGGCAACTTTTTTGGCTTGATTAGAAGATTCCAATATGCCTTCAGATCCCGGGATGGTGGGGACGCCTGCTACTTTCATTGTGGCTTTTGCAGTGGCTTTGTCTCCCATTTTTTCAATCATCTCAGCTGAGGCACCAATAAATTTGATCCCGTGTTCTTTACAAATTTTTGAGAATTTGGGGTTTTCAGACAAAAAACCATAACCTGGGTGGATCGCATCGGCATTACAAATTTCTGCTGCCGCCATAATATTGGCCATTTTCAAATAGGACTCCGAACTCGGCGGAGGACCAATACAAACAGCCTCATCAGCAAAACGTACATGAAGGCTTTCTTCGTCAGCAGTAGAATATACTGCCACGGTTTTAATACCCATCTCTTTACAAGTCCTAATCAATCGCATGGCAATCTCGCCGCGATTAGCAATTAAAATCTTTTTAAACATTACGAAAAAGTTTATACCGGTTCAACTAAAAATAAGGGTTGATCAAATTCGACGGGAGAAGAATCATCGACCAAAATTTTAACAATCTTACCACTTACATCTGATTCGATCTCGTTGAATAACTTCATGGCCTCAACCACACACAATACGTCTCCTTCTTTAATAATATCCCCAACTTCGATAAAAACATCTTTATCTGGAGAGGGCTTTCTATAAAAAGTTCCAATCATAGGGGATTTTATGGTGATCAGATTATCCGCAACATCTTTGGGAGGCTCACTTTCCTTTCTGGCAGGTGCCTCTAATTCAGTCGTAACAACTGTTGGCTGAGGTGCCTGCGTCACCATACCACCGGGTTCCGTTTTTATTATTGTTTGTGTTTCAGTAGCTGGGACTTCAGCATTGGTTTTGATGGTGATCTTAAAGTCATCTGTCTCCAGTTTCACTTCGTGAGCTCCTGACTTTGCTACAAATTTGATTAAGTTTTGAATTTCCTTAATTTCCATAATTCAAATGATTAAATTTTTAATAGGCCCATGTCAAATAGGCTGCTCCCCAGGTGAAACCTCCACCAAATGCAGCAAAAACCAACTGATCTCCGGGACTTAATTTTGATTCGTAATCTTTTAATAAAAGTGGTAGTGTTGCCGCTGTTGTATTTCCAAAATATTCAATATTAGACATTACTTTATCATCGGCTAAACCTATGCGTTTGGCAATGGCATCAATGATTCTTTTGTTGGCCTGATGCGGAACCAAATATGAGATGTTTTGTGGATTAATATTATTACGCTGAATAATCTGCTCTACCGCATTAGTCATTTCCGAAATGGCATACTTAAATACAGCCTTTCCGTCTTGGTAGAGACTGTGCATTCCTCCTTCGAGGGTTTCTTTTGAAGTGGGAAACAAAGATCCTCCAGCCTTGATATTTAAAAACATCCTTCCACTACCATCGGATCTCAAATACTCGTCCTCCCATCCGTATCCAGAATCACTCCCTTCGAAAAGAACAGCTCCAGCACCGTCTCCAAAAATAATACATGTTGTCCTGTCCGAATAATCAATTATAGAGGACATTTTGTCGGCGCCTATCAGTAAAACCTTTTGGTAACGGCCACTGGCGATCATGCTAGAGGCGTTAGACATTCCGTAGAGAAAACCGGAACAAGCCGCCTGTAGGTCATATGCAAAGGCATTAGTTGCACCAATTTCCGACGCCACAAATGCAGCAGTAGCTGCAACGTTCATATCAGGAGTTATGGTAGCAACTATAACCGCATCAATCTCTACTGGGTCTAAATTTCTTTTGTCAATAAGGTCTTGAGCGGCCTTAATGGCCATGAAAGAGGAGCCTTTAGTGGGATCTTTAAGAATTCTTCTTTCACTTATACCGGTTCTGGCCACAATCCAATCATTATTAGTCTCTACCATCGTTTCCAAGTCCGAATTAGTAAGCCTGTCCTCAGGGACAAATGCACCTACCGCAGTAATAGATGGTTTTGTAGGGCTTGGATTGATATAATTCATCAGTAGATTGCTTCCTTTTGAACTGTCAATATTAAGTGTGAAGATAGTAGTTTTTTACAGAAACAAATCTTTGTACACAAAAAAAAGCCCGACAAAAAAATGAAGGGCTTTTTGAAAATTATTGTTCTAAATCAGGCTTCGATGACTTCGTTATTGTCTATCAAAACTTTGCCTCTATAGTAAAGTTTACCTTCATACCAATGGGCACGGTGATATAAATGGGCTTCACCTGTGGAATTGCAAGTAGAAATTTGAGGGGTCTTGGCCTTGAAGTGCGTTCTTCTTTTGTCCCTTCTGGTTTTCGATATTTTTCTTTTAGGATGCGCCATTTTTACTGCTTTTAGTTTTTATGTATTACTCTAATAAATCTTTTAATTTGTCCCATCTCGGATCTGTTTCGTCTGATGGTGGTTTCTCTTGGGGCTGCAAATCTTTTAGTTTTTCCAAAATCTCAGATTTTAAAGTCCCCGCGGCTATACCGGGGTGAACTTTCTTTTGGGGAACAGACAATACAATCATTTCATAAATGTATTGTGCTATCTGAATATCATGTGAACCATGTGGTAGAATCAAAATATCGTCATCACCATCATTTTCCACCAGCCCAAATTTTACAACCAATTTAAAAGTGGCATTTATGGGCAACTTAAATAATTCTGTAGTGATGTCACAAGGAACTATCACCCTGCCCTTTGCTCTAAAATTCAACTCCAAATGGGTTGGTTTTTTTTCAAAAACCAGATCAACCTGAATTTGTGCATTTTGATAATCTAAAAAATCGAAGCCTTCAAAGAACTTATTGCCAATCTTAAATTCGAATCGATGTATGCCATTCTTTAAACCGATGAACGGAATCAAGTATTCTGAAAACTGCTCCATTTTTTCGGCTTTTAAGCTTGCAAATTTAAAAAAAAAAACCTTTTTGTGGTGCCCTTAACTTAATTTTCCTTTATGATATGGCTACTGAGTATTTTTTTTCTTTCTATTGAGGTAAATATTTCGAGCTAAAAACATCGCATTTCTGAAAGATTCAATTTGGGCCACACCTTTTCCAGCAATTTCAAAGGCAGTTCCGTGATCTGGCGAAGTCCTTACCCTACTAAGTCCTGCCGTAAAATTAACCCCCTCACCAAAAGTTAAAGTTTTAAAAGGAATCAGACCTTGATCGTGATAAATGGCCAAAACAGCGTCAAATTGGCGGTAGGTTTGGTGACCAAAAAAACTATCGGCGGCATAGGGACCATAAACCAAATTACCTGATGCTGACAATTCTTTTATCAGAGGGCGGATCACTTCGTCATCCTCTTTTCCAATAACCCCTTTGTCTCCCGTGTGGGGGTTTAGACCCAATACAGCTATTTTGGGGCGATTGATATTAAAATCTTGTTTTAAGGAATGCTCTAATTTTTCTATTTTTTGTTTTAAAAGTTCAGGGGTGAGCACGGTAGGGACATCCTTGACCGCAACATGGTCGCTGACCAGCGCAACTTTCAATGAATCTGAGACCATAAACATCAAGCTATTTCCCTCAAGCTCTTTAGCCAAGTAATCGGTATGACCTGGAAACTTAAAATCCTCAGATTGAATGGTCTCTTTATTGATCGGAGCAGTCACTAAAGCGTCAATCTCTCCCTTTTTAAGGGCTTGGGTGGCAAACTTTAAAGATTTGAAAGCCATTGCACCTGCAGTTTTTGAGGCTTCTCCAAAAACCAACTTCATATCGGGCATCTCCAGATCATATACATTCAATTTGGTTTTATTCGTTTCTTGATTTTTCTTTTTTAAAATAAGATTGGAATTTAACTGGAAATGTTTTTTTTGATTTTCTAATAGCTCAATAGGGCCAAATATGATTGGGGTAAAAAATTCGAATAGCCTTCGGTCTTCAAAAATTTTTAAAGTAATTTCTATTCCAATTCCGTTTGGATCTCCTATTGAAATACCCAACTTTATTTTCCCCAACATTTGTGTTGCTTTTATTCCTAATTTTACATGGCAAATGTAATTAAATCTAACCGATGTTTACTGGAATTATTGAGGCGTTTGGAAAAGTGATCGATTTGAAAAAAGACCAAGGGAATCTTCACATTAGCCTTGAAAGTAGTCTAACCCAAGAGTTAAAAATAGATCAAAGCTTGGCCCATAACGGTGTTTGTCTCACAATAGTAAATACGACGGCTGATCAATACTCTGTAACTTCTATTCAAGAAACTTTAGAGAAATCCAATCTTGGAACTGTTAAAATGGGAGATCTGATCAATCTCGAGAGAGCTATGATAATGAATAGTCGTTTGGATGGACACATTGTTCAAGGACATGTAGACCAAATCGGTTTTTGTACCAAAATTGATTATAGAAAAGGAAGCTGGTTTTTTGACTTCGAGTATGACCAAAATCAAAAAAATATCACTATTGAGAAAGGTTCCATTTGTGTCAACGGAGTAAGCCTGACAGTTGTTAACTCCCGTCAGAATCAATTTTCTGTGGCCATCATTCCCTACACCTACGAACACACCAATTTTCACAAAATCCAAAAAGGGGATACAGTAAACTTGGAGTTTGATATGATCGGAAAATACATTTCTAAACTTCATCGTTTGCATGCATAGAAATATTTAGGTTATATTTAGAGAAACTATTAATCATGGGCATCCTTGAATTATCTACAATACTGATGACTTTAGCAGCTATTTTCACGCTGATTAATATCCGCCTTTTAAAGCTTCCTCAAACCATCGGTTTGATGATTTTAGCGCTTTGTCTATCCATTATAGTTACCGTGGTCGGGTTTGTTTTTCCTCAAGTATTTGAAGCGGTAACAGAAATTACCAGAGAATTTGACTTTAGCGAATTACTAGTCAACGTTATGCTACCCTTCTTGCTTTTTGCCGGAGCGATCAGTGTTAACGTTCATGAACTTTTGAAAGACAAAGTAACGATTCTACTCTTAGCCAGCTTTGGGGTTATTTTCTCCACTTTTGCCGTTGGATCTGGTGTTTATTGGTTGGTTGAGCAACCCTTATTTGGGCTCAGCGACTTGGGCTTGACATATATTGATTGTCTTTTGTTTGGTGCTTTGATTGCGCCCACCGACCCCATCGCTGTTTTGGCCATGATCAAAAAAATGAATTTATCCTCCATCACCGAAACCCGTATTGCTGGTGAATCTCTTTTCAACGACGGCATTGGTGTAGTCGTTTTTTTAACCCTTTTGAGCATCAAACAAGATGGCGTTGAAAACATCACTGCTGCTGCAGTGGGGGGCTTATTTGTGACTGAAGTCTTAGGAGGTATTGCACTGGGAAGCGTAATGGGTTACTTTGGTCTAAAACTTTTGAAATACATTGAAAACGAACATACAGAATTGGAAGTTTTAATTACCATCTCATTGGTACTATTACTTCCTATAATTTCTCATCATTTTCACTTTTCCGCTGTTTTAGGGGTTGTAATGATGGGGTTATTTTTGAATCAAAATTTGGATGTAGACGATAAACAGGACGGTGTTCAAAAAGCCATGGGAGATTATGTTTACAAATTTTGGCATCTTTTGGATGAAACCTTAAATGCCGTTTTATTCATTCTAATTGGACTGGAGATTATAATGATTTTTGAATCTTTCCAAATGCCATTTATTACCATTTCTCTTCTGGTAATTGTTTTAGTTGTTATGTCTAGAGGAATAGGTGTAAGCATTCCTATAGCCTTTTTATCACTGTTCAAAAAGTTTGAAAAGAAAACTGCTTTGATCATCACTTGGGGAGGACTTAGAGGAGGATTGAGCGTTGCCCTGGCGCTGAATCTCCCTGATGACATAGGGGAGGGAAAAGCCCTCATCCTTTTTCTGACTTATGTAATTGTATTGTTTACAATTTTAGTTCAGGGATTAACACTAAAAAATATTGTAAAATAACTTGTAAAAAATTTTCTTATTATATTTATGATTGAAAATTTAATGCTGTGACAACAGCTATGTCTAACGAATTTAGAAAGGAGGTGTCAAATGTCTTATATGTATAATTTAGGGAAGTTGGGACAGCAGATACCGCCCAGTACTGCATTCCAAGCTATCCTTATCTAAAAGTCAAATGCGAGCCGATGGGCTCGCATTTTTTTTCCTACAGTCCTATTTGATTTAATTCTACCTCTTGCGATGTAATGTAGAATTATATCTATCTTTAGCAACTATGCAATTAGATTTGGCCATCGTAATCCCTTGCTATAATGAAGCGGATCGCCTGCCCGTTTCTCAGTTTAAAAACTTCCTCTCTGTTCAACCCAAGGTCTCTATTTTTTTTGTTAATGACGGCTCTAAAGACAAAACTCTTGAGGTACTGTCGGTCTTAAGAAATGATTTTCCCGAACAAATTGAAGTCCTGAATATGCCCCAAAATAGTGGAAAAGCTAATGCTGTTCGGACGGGAGTCCGTCAAGCACTACTACAAAAATATTTACGAAGAGTAGCCTATCTGGATGCAGACTTGGCCACCAGCCTTGAAGAATGCCTTCGCTTGTCAGAACAGGTAAAAGATAGGGTAGTACTGGCTTTTGGATCGAGAATTTTGAAGCTGGACAATGAAATCAAAAGAAAGTGGTACCGTTTCCTTCTGGGAAGGTTGGTCGCCACCGCTATTTCCAATACTTTAAAACTTAATATTTACGATTCTCAATGCGGTTGTAAAATTTTTGAATCCAAGACCGCAGTAAAAATATTCGATGAAGTCTTTATTTCCAGATGGCTTTTTGATGTAGAAATTTTCTTTAGAATGATTCGTCTGTTTGGCACATCTAAGATTCAAAATAAAATTAGAGAAATCCCACTCATGACTTGGGTGGATACCCCAGATTCAAGGGTGAGTCCACTCTATTTTTTTACATTATGGTGGGATCTTTATAAAATATCAAAACATTATAAACGTTGAGCCTAAAAGAAAAAATGAAGCGGGACTTTGGTTCTCTTTACGGATTGATTTTTACACTTTTGGCCGGAATACGCTTGTTTTTCAATGCAGTCATTCCTCTGACAGATAAAACCGAAGCGCGTTATGGAGAAATTGCCCGACTAATGGCCGAAACGGGAAATTGGATCGTCCCACAAATTGATTATGGAGTCCCGTTTTGGGCCAAACCCCCACTCTCTGCTTGGCTGTCTGCTGCTTCTGTCAAGCTACTAGGCCCCTCTGAATTCGCCTTAAGGCTTCCATTTTGGATCGTGGCAGTTTTAATTGCTTTAATGCTGATCCCCTATGGACACCAAAAAAAAATTAATGGTTTAATTCCTGGAATTATACTTTTCACACTTCCCGAGTTTTTTCTCCATGCGGGTGTTCTTTCCACCGACATGATGCTTTCCTTATCGGTTGGTCTGACGATGATGGGCTTCTGGGAATTTACAAAGTCTGAAAAAAGCAGGATCTCAGGATTACTTTTTTTTGTGGGAATTGGCTTGGGCCTATTAGCCAAAGGCCCAATCACTGTAGTGCTAAGCTTTCCTCCCCTATTCATATGGTGTGTTCGCCAACAAATTTCATTGAAGAAGATCTTTCAAATTCCTTGGGTATTAGGTGGACTTTTGACCCTTACAATAGCACTTCCTTGGTACTGGCTAATGGAAATAAATTCACCTGGATTTATTGACTATTTTCTTGTGGGGGAGCACTTTCTACGTTTCGTTGATTCCTCTTGGTCGGGAGATAAATACGGTTTCCCAAAACAACAACCCCTGGGAATCATTTGGGTGTTTCTCTTGGCTGGAGCATTGCCTTGGTCTTTAATCCTTTTAGGTCAACTGAAAAATGGAATTAAAAAAGTTTGGAATGATCCATGGCAGCTTTTCTTGTGGCTTTGGATATTATGGACCCCTTTTTTCTTCACTTTTTCAAAAAGTTTGATTCATACTTATACCCTTCCCGTAATGATTCCCATTGCTCTTTTAATTGTCCATCATTGGTCATCACTTAGAACAAAAAAACCTGTTTTATATATGGCTATCGGACTCCCCATTTTATTGATTGGAATCTACTTTCTGGAACCTACTCAAAAAATCCTTTCGGACAATACAGACAAAAACTTGGTGTTTCACCATAAAATTGAACCTTCAAAACTTTTTGCATTTCCATCAAAATCCTATTCCAGTCAGTTTTACTCCAATGGAAAAATAAAAGTTATTTCCCCCAATGCCCTTGAAAAAATGATAGAGGACTCAACTTCATTTTCTGTAATCATCAAAAAGAGACAACTCGAGGATCTTTCTCCTGAGGTAGTGAGCAAACTAAAACTGCTTATAGAAAGAACAAATGATGGGCTTTACCAATTTAATTAAATTCAAATATTATTTTTGCCAAGCAATCCGAGATCAAATTCCATAAATCCATTTAAAATATTTAGGGTAAAATCGATTAATAATGATGTATAAAAAAAGTATTGTCCTCTTCATTTTTGTTTGTTTAATGTCCTTCTATGTACAAGGTCAAATCTCAGGAATCATATTGGATAAAAATACTGAAACTCCTATCGAGTATGCTACAATAATTTTGAAACAGATGGGTCAGATTTTGGAAGGAACCATTTCAAAATCTGACGGCAGCTTTCTTCTTCCCATTTCCAGCGATGGGAACTTCAATGTAGAAATCACATTTCTTGGCTATCAAAAGTTAGAAGCTAAAAATGTAGTAGCTCAAAAAAATACTCCCCTTGATCTAGGAGTCTTCGGACTACAAACTAGCCGAAACCTCCTGGACGAAGTAGTTGTAGATGGACAACAAGCGGCTTTTGTCAATAAAATTGACCGCCAGATATACTCGGCCAGTGAATTTTCGAGTGCCAGAGGCGGAACAGGAATTGATGTTATTAGAAATCTACCTTCGTTAAGTTTCAATGGATTAGGCGAAATTAGCCTCAGGGGAAGCACCGGCTTTATGCTGTTGTTGAACAACAAACCCATACAGTCCGATCTTCAAAGTTTATTGGGCCAAATCCCTGCCAACAGCATAAAAAGTATTGAAATTATTACTTCTCCATCAGCTCAATACGATGCAGATGGGAAGGCGGGAATCATCAACATACTGACCCTTAAAAATGCGATAGAGGGCGACTATTTTCAAATCAGTACCCTCATGGGCGCTCCCTCTGTTGAAGACTACGATAATGCTCAACCCGCTAAACGTTTTGGTGCCGACATTACCTACAACACTGTTAGAGAAAAGTGGAATTTTTCTTCCGGTTTGAGCTTTCAAAGAAATGATCTTTCAGGAAGAAGGGAAGGCGATGTTTATACCATTATTGGTGATAAATTAACGGAATTTCCTTCGGACGGAGAACGCAGTTTTGATGAAATCAATTACTCTGGACGACTGACTGCAGATTATCAACTCTCGGATTGGGACCAGTTTTCTCTTGGATTTTATGCTGGAAAAAGAACTAAAGACAGAACGGCAGACATTCTCTATTATGACAATCGTTCCACATCTGATGAGAAGGAGTACCAATTTCAATACTACAATAAAAATCTGAGAATTAGAAAAAGTGATTTTGTTTTGGGAAGTTTGGATTACGATCATCTTTTTGAAAATTCAGCTGAAATAAACGCTTCCATTCTCTATGAGTACACACTCTTGGGAGGTCCTACCACCAATTTAAATTTAGGTCACCCCGACAATACAGTCGTCTATCAGGATGAATACAACACCAACGACAACCCCCTCTACGGTATCCGATTCAATCTGGATTATGCTTTCAAACCACTAAGTATCGGTACTCTTAAAATGGGTTACCAATTCAAAAATCTAGACCACACAGGTGATTTTGTCTATGAGCGAAAAAACAATAAAACTCAGCTTCTCGAATTGATTCCTGAGTTCTCGAGTGAAGTCAATCTCAAACGATCCATACATGCGGCCTATTTACAATACAATAATCGTATTGAAAAATGGAGTTTTTCAGCAGGGCTGCGAATGGAAAATATGCGAAGGAACTTGTCCTTAATGGATAAGTCTGGGAAATTTGACAAAGACTATTCGTTAAGTTTTACCAAGCTTTTTCCTTCTGCCAGTATAATATACCAATGGAAGGACCGGGTTTCATTTAACTTTGCCTACAGTAAGAGAATCGAACGTACTACTACCTTCAAAATGAACCCATTTCCTGAGAGAGAACACTCGGAAACCCTTGAACAAGGTGACCCCAACTTACATCCCGAGTTGATCGATCAAGTAGAGCTAGGTGTAAATTATAAAACGAAAAAAGGCAAAAAAATCTTTTCAAACTTGTACTATCGCAATGTTAATCATCTTATCAACAGGGTCAACACAGTTTATAACGACACGATTTTGAACCGTATATACTCCAATGTTGGCAATGCTAAAGTAATCGGTAGGGAAATGACTGCAGATTACCCTCTTAGTAAAAAATTTAAACTATTATTTTCCAGCAACTATTACTATACCATTATCAAAGGATCTTTTGATGGTCGAACGGTAAACAATAATGCCTATGCCAGCAACTATAATATAAACGGAACTTATCGTTTTTCGGAATCGGCTTTTGCTCAATTTAACTTCAATTATATTTCCAACAGAATTACCGCTCAGGGAATAGACTCAGAGTACTACTCCCCAAACCTAACACTGTCCCGACGTTTATGGAACAATCAATTGACAGCAACCCTCCAATGGAAAAATATTGATCTGGGGTTGCTCAATTCTAATGAACAAAGAATTACCACCAGTAGAGCAGGTGAATTTTACACCACCACAAACTATGTTTACGAAGTTGATATGATACTACTAAGTTTAAGTTATAATTTCAACAACCGAAAAAATACTGCCAAATTCATAGAAAGTGAATTTGGGAAGAGAGAGTTCTAAATTTTGTGTGAGCCATTGCAAAAAGGCATTACTTTGGATTTTGTGCAGCAAAAAAGGATAATCTTTTGCCGTGTTTGATAGGGTTTTCGTCCAATTCGGTGAGTTTCACCTTACCCTTCACAACAATCTGTCTTTTGGCTTTTCTATAGATTCTTGGGGTGTGGTCTTCATTGATGTTGGATGCAATATATTTTAAGGTTTACCGATTAAATGATCCATCCTTCTGTTGACTAAATCATTGGGTTTGTCATACCATTTAGGTGGAAAAATTTCTTTGGATAAATTAAATTTCAATCCAGGTCTTGAGCTTTTCACTAGGGCCAAGCTGTTAAGGATGAGGCTGGCTTCTGTCTCTGATTTGGCGTTTTTTAGCAATGTATCAACAATCCTGAGGTCAACAGATTTGTGGTTAAGCAAAAGATATTCCAGAGCACGCGTACGGACTAGATTTTCACCATCCTTTTCCAACATCTTTTTGATTTGAGGGGCGAATGATTTTGCCTTTTCTCCAAAAGAAGTACACACCACCAAGCCCCAATATCTTTTCCAAGGATTATCATTGGTCAAAGCTTTTTTAATTTGCTCTTTTACTTCATCAAAACGGGATAAACTTAAATCAGCCACCATCATCAATTCCTTAATTTCATCTTTGTTGTTTAGTCCAAATACGAGAGGGTTTTCGAGCGCATGATCCAACAGAAAGGGTTCAGGATAAAAGCTAAGATCGGGCATGGCAGCAAGTTTTTGTTGCAGTTGCTTTCTCATCTTTATCAAAATTTCTTGATGTTCGGGACTTGAGGAAAGGTCATTGACCTCATGGGGGTCTTGATCTATATCGTACAGTCCCTCAGGGTCTTTAGATTCAAAAAATTGACGCTGTTGTGTGTTCAGCTTTCCATCATTATACAGTTCCCTCCACTCCTGATAGGCAAGCATTTTATAACGGTAAAAATTAAATAAGCCGTCCTTGTTAAAGGGCTGGTAATTTCTGATGTACTTGTATTTCCCAACCCTTAAGGTTCTTACCAAATCGTACTTCTCATCAAAGCGATCGGCATATCCAAGGCTCGTATTCTTTTTTTCGATTTTTGAAGCTTCAGAGTATGCTCCTAAAACAGCTATTCCATCGATCCCTTCTGGTGGGGAAATCCCTGCCAAGGAAAGTACTGTTGGAGCCAAATCCACAAACTCAACAAAAGTCTCCACCCTAGACCCTTTGCTACGATGAAAAAGGTGTTTCCATTTTTCAGGAACATAAACCACCAAAGGAACCTGCAATCCACTTTCATAGGCATATCCCTTACTTCTAGGCAATACTCCTCCGTGGTCGCCAAAATAGAAAATGATGGTATCCTCCATAAGCCCCTGCCTCTCAAGATTGGTAATGAATTTTCCCATTTGCTTATCTACCATTACATGTCTATTGTAAAAATGTTGATAACTGAAACGAAAAGTTTTGGTATCAGGATGGTAAGGAAAAACTTTAATGTTTTCCAGATCTTCATCTGCAGTATTGTCAATCGCCTTTTGGTTAAAATGCATACTTCCCTCGTGGGTTAGGGTATGATTTTGCACATGAAAAAACGGTTGACCGGGTTTCCTGTTTTTATACGTTGCTTTTTTGGATGATTCATCCCATACTCCTTCGGGTAATATAAAATTATAATCCTGTTTATGGCTATTAGTGGTATAATACCCCGCTTGTCTGAGGTAAAAGGGGAATGGCATGAGTCCTTGGGGAAGGGGAACATGTTGGACTCTTCGGTGGAATTGGGTGAAAAATCTAGGCGCATAGCAACCAGTGATCAATGTACTTCTTGCCACGGAACAAACTGGAGCATTGGAAAAAGCATTGTCAAAAACAATCCCTTCTTTGGCCAATTTCTCAATTGTAGGCATGGAAGCACCGTGCTCGTTGTACAATTTCATGTGGTGAGGAGCATTATCCTCGGTGGTCAACCAAACGATATTGGGAAAAGACTGCTCTGATGGACTACATGAGACGTTGATAAATAAAAGTCCTAGTAAAAGTAATATACGCATGGTTTACAGTTGAGAGAATGGCATAGGGGTTAAAAATGCTCGGGAGATGGAAGAGCAACAACTGTCTTTGTATTCTGGATCGCTTCTCAATTTTATCCAAATAGGGTGGTCACCGAATTGTCCCCAGTTTTCATTTCGTTCGTCCAAGCTTTCAAAAGCAAGCATGTAGGTCAAACAAGGCATCCGATCTCCAGCAATTTTATCCCCAAAAAAAACAGACCCGAAGTCCAATTGGTCGAACAACTCCAACTCACCTTCATTGAACATATTGACTTTTCTTCGATAAGCATCCTCGGAGTGACTCTCGTAGGTTCGTAATTCAAAAAATCGATTTTTATCATCCGGTTTAACCATTTTGGGCATTCCGTTAAAGGCCCTGTAAAGGGAAGTCTCATATCGATTGAATATCGGCTTATTTAAGGGGCTCAGTTCAGCGGAAGCTTTTTGTATCTTAGCATCAGTTGCAATTACAGAACGTATTTTCTGATAAGACTCCATGTCGGCAAATGGAATAAACACATAAATCTTTCTGGGTAAATCCTCCGAAACCTCTCGAAATACCCCTATGTTTTTAATTCCTTGTTGGTTTAGTAAAGGAATAAAGTAATCCTTAAAATAGGTGTTAAACTTTTTAAAATTGGAATATTGAAAAAGTTCGTAAGTTCTTATTTCATAAACTTCGTTCTGTCCAAAAAGATTGAGACAGAATACGATAGCGATTGAAAGTAATGCTTTGTTCATGATAGATGTTTAGTTAGTGTAAATATATTTTTTTTTACTTATGAGAATAATTGCTAAGAGTCTGGGTTTTTATGCCTAGCAGAAATTGCTATTTTGGAGTGAAAAATAACTTTTTTCTCCCAAAAAATATTTAAAATGAGGGAAAACAGTAAAAGTTAAAAAATAATCGTTTTTAACTTATTGTAATTCGACGATCTATTTCATCCGCCAGTTTAAAATCCATGTCCGTAATTGCGTTTTGATCGTGAGTCCACAGTTCGATTGTTACAGTGTTATAAAGGTTGACTATTTTTGGGTGATGATTCATTGATTCCGCAATTTGACCAACACTGTTGATGAATTTTAATGCTTCTTCAAAATCTTTGAATTGAAATGTTTTGACTAATTTGCCAGGTATTTGTTCCCAATTATTTTGCATGGCGTAAGAGTTTTATAAATAATTAATTTAGTGAAATTACGATGATAAAGACATTTTACTTCCCATTATTTTTATTTGTTTTTATTCATTTGTCATGTCGTCAGGAAATGAAATCGGCTGCTCCGAATATCATATATATCTTGGCAGATGATTTGGGTTATGGAGATTTGGGAACTTTCAATAAAAAGGGGAAAATCAAAACTCCCCATTTGGATCAAATGGCTCTTGACGGAATGATCTTTACGGATGCGCATACCTCCTCCTCGGTATGTACCCCCACCCGATATGGAATATTGACTGGAAGGTATAACTGGCGCAGCCCACTTAAAAAACACGTTTTAAATGGCACCTCCCAGGCATTGATCCCGGCAAAAAGAACTACCGTGGCCTCTTTTTTAAAATCCAACGGTTACCATACCGCTTTTATTGGTAAATGGCATTTGGGCTGGGATTGGGCTCTAAAGGACAGTACTTTTCAAAATACACCCATCAAGGATAAAGAGATTTTTGAAAAAATTGATTTTACAAAAAAAATAACCAATAGCCCAAATGATTTAGGTTTTGATTATGCCTATGGACACTGTGGCTCTTTGGACATGCCGCCTTATGTTTATGTAGAAAATGAAAAAATTACTGCTCCAGTGGAGAATATTACCCAACGAAAGGGAGATTACCACTGGTGGAGGAATGGGCCTACAGCCGATGACTTTGACCATGAAAGGGTTTCGCCGCATCTGTTTGATAAAGCTGAGGCTTATATCGCCGAGATAAATGAAAAAGGGAAGCCTTTTTTCTTATACCTGCCTTTACCATCTCCACATACCCCGATCTTGCCTACTGATAAATGGAAGGGAAAGAGCGACTTGAATCCCTATGCAGATTTTGTAATGCAGATCGACCATCGAGTGGGAAGGCTCAATAGACTGATGGATAAGCTGGGAATTTCAGATAACACAATTGTCATTTTTACCAGTGATAACGGATGCTCTCCCGAAGCAAAATTTGAAGTACTTGAAGCAAAGGGGCACAACCCCAGTGGGATATTTAGAGGACACAAAGCAGATATTTTTGAAGGTGGCCATCGGGTGCCTTTTATCGTGAAATGGCCACGTAAAATTCAAGCAGGTTTGGTTTCGAAAAAAACTATATGTACCACCGACCTAATAGCCACCTGTGCGGATATATTGGGTAAAAAACTAGCTGAAAATGAAGGAGAAGACAGTTTTTCCATGCTGCCTGTCTTTGCAAAAACAACCGAAAATAATTACCAAAGATCATTTACAATCCATCACTCTATTAATGGAAGCTTTGCTATCAGAAAGGGAGCCCATAAGTTAATTTTCTGTCCAGGATCGGGGGGTTGGAGTTTTCCACGACCCTCAAAAAAAGATATCCAAGGCTTGCCTAAATTTCAACTTTATAATCTGGAAGAGGATCCAGAAGAAAAGAACAACCTTTACAGTCAATACCCTAAAATAGAAAATGAATTGATCACACTTTTTAAAGCTGCCATAAAAAATGGGAGAACAACTCCAGGGGCCGCTCAGAAAAATTATAATACCCATTTCTCCATTAAAAAATGGGAGCCTCTAGCTATTTTCGATGCAAATCATAAAGCTCATTGAACTAGGGGCTCAATAAAAAATAGTTACCATTTTGATAGAAATATCCCGAAAGCCTCTAAAACTAACCCAGAGCAAAGCCTTTATGATTGAAAATCACTTGTTGGTTATGACATATAAAACTTTAGGAATAATTGGCCTAGTAGTTTACTTTTACTATAATTTAGTTTTAAACTAAATTAATCTGCAGAAGTATAAATTTATTTCAATAAATTAGTTCTAATATACATGAAAATGAGAAAAAGAGATTTTATTGTAATCTTATCTGCTTTCCTTAGCTTTATATTATCTGTTTATTTATGGTTTTCAGGAGAAAAAGAAATGGGTCAGTATGTTTCTATTTGGGTCCCAACAATTCTTGTTTATGGAATTTATGTTAATACAATTCCAAAGAAATGACTGATCTTCAATTATTTATAATCGGTTGTGTATTATTTGCTCCGGTAATTTTGGTAATGTTCACATCGATTATAGAAATTCAAAAACCAAAAGTTAAGAATTCTGATAAATCCATTGAGTACTATATATATCAAATTGGCTTTTCAGTTCTTCTAATTGGAATTTGTGTTCTCCTTGGCATTTTAATTTTCAGATATTAATTCCCCTTATAAATCATACATCTAGTTTAGAAAAATATAGATAAGGTAAATGCAGATACTTCTCCTTTCGATAAGGTATAAAAGATAGACAATATCATAGAGATAGATCCTTACGATTTATACCAAAAAAATACGGATGAAATGGGGTCGAACAAACAAAGCCTTGGCTAAATGCTACGATCAGGCTGCTCCCGATAATGCATCTATTGGGTATTTAATGGTCATAAACACGCTATATGTATAATACAGGTAAACTTAAGGCTCATTCGCTAAAAGTATTTAAGAGTGTAAGCAGTTACATACTAAAATGGGGAACTGTAGATCGTTTATTATGAGAAGGGGAAAGAAATTAAGTTTAAATTTTTGATTTCCTCGCTGATATAAAACTTTGGACAAAAGTAATCATAGCCCACAATGAAGTCAAAATCATTGCAGAAACTCTTATTATTCCATAGATATTTCCTCTATCTAAAGCTCCTAAAAAAGGCTTCACCAAACCAATAATTATTAATAGCGTCAGAAGAACTGCAACATGAGCGGCAATTTTATTTTGTTTTTTAACACCACTATTAATTAAAAGTAAAATAACCCCAACAATTACAGGTATTAAAGCAGTGATTGGCCTAGCATCAGACTCAAAATAACCCCATAAACCCATAGATACTAAAACTAAAGAGTTTATTAAACTTACTGTATTTGATTTCATACTTTAATTTTTTGTAAATATAAATCACCTTTACAATATAAGTCTGTTTGCATGAAAATTTTTTAAAAAATATTTACGGTTTTTAATTATTTTGATGCTTAATATTTTACAATTTCAACAAAGTACCACAGACCATCATTATCGTTTCCCTGACTTTGGCATTCCTTAACTGGAAGTTTTTTTAACAAATGTTTGTGAAATGATAAGGGGGGGTTTTTGATTTTAAAATTGTCATTATAATTGAAGCCTCTATTGAGGTTTATGTTTCATAATAACGTTTGATTAAGTTTCGTTTTACTTCACCCTCCTTAACAGGAGGGTTTTTATTTAACAAATATTTGTGAGAAGATGAGGTAGGGTTTTTGATTTTGAAAACGTTTTAATAATAAGACTAATCTTAGAGTCTTGTTTTTCATAAATTGTTTCATAATGAGTTTGATCATACTTACTCGTGCCCTCCTTAACGGGAGGGTTTTTTTATGGTTTAAAATAGAAACTGATGTGCAATTCTAAAATCAAAAAAACCCATTTTTAGGTAATTTTTGGCCATTTTTGATCAATTTTGACTCATTTTTGGCCATTTTTGATCATTTTTAGCTATTTTTCGACACTTTTTGAATTTGGATTATATCTAAATACACACCCTATTGACTCTAAGAAAAAACCGT
>CAJVZM010000019.1 GCA_913020475.1 uncultured Flavobacteriaceae bacterium | reverse complement strand
GACCAATCAATTGAGGAATCCTCATTTATAAGGGCGGAAGATTTACAATTTCCTATAATTCCATAATTTAAATTGTCTGGGAAAGGATGAGATGGCACTTTATGCATATTTTCGATGTAATTATTTTAATCAAATAGAATTATGGCTAAAAACATTATCGTATCAAACAGGCTTCCGATACAGTTAACAAAATTAGATAATTCTTTTCAATTTACCCCTACCAGTGGTGGTCTAGCGACGGGTATGAACTCGGTTCACAGGGGTCAAAAATCCCTTTGGATTGGATGGCCAGGTATCAACAACGATGAGATTGATAAAAAGACATGGGATCCATTAAAAAAATCTTTAAAAAGGGAAGGCTATTTTCCAGTATCCCTAAATCGTAAGGAAATTGAAGATTTTTATTATGGGCTGTCCAATAAGTCACTTTGGCCGCTTTTTCATTACTTTATAGAGTTTTCTTTTTTTGACGAGAAACAATGGAAGTCTTATCAGAAAGTTAATCAAAAGTTTGCAGAAAGCGTATTACTTAATGTTGAAGAGGGTGACACCGTTTGGATTCACGATTATCAGCTGTTGTTGTGTCCCAAAATGATAAAAGACGTTCGTCCAGATATAACCATAGGATTTTTCTTACATATCCCTTTTCCCTCATTTGAAATATTTAGAATTTTCCCTTGGAGGGAACCGCTACTAGAAGGGATGCTCGGTGCAGACCTTATTGGATTCCACACCTACGACTATGAACGTCATTTTTTGAGTTCCGTCAAGCGAATATTAAGAAAAGAAGTATCCTTTAACCGAGTCAACTTGGGAACCAGAGAAGTGGTGGTGAATACTTTTCCAATGGGCATTGATTATGAAAAATTCAGGAATGCTGCCCAATCCCATTTGGATATGAAAAATAATGAAAAATCTGATTTAAAAAAACAGTTAGAACTCCACAAAAAAGGAACTAATAAAGGGTCTTTGATCCTTTCCATCGACCGGCTTGATTATACCAAAGGGGTCGTCAATCGGATTAAAGCTTTTGAACTATTTTTAACCAAATATCCTAAATATCTCGAAAAGGTGCGCCTGGTAATGCTTACCGTCCCCTCCCGTTCAAATGTGTCCGATTACAAGAGGCTAAAAAAAGAAACAGACGAAATTGTAGGACGGGTCAACGGAAAGTTTGCCACCATTAATTGGACTCCCATTTGGTATTACTACAGGGCGATGGCTTTTGATGACCTGATCGACTTATATATGACTTCAGATATTGCCATGATAACCCCAGTTCGAGACGGTATGAATTTGGTCGCCAAAGAATTTATTGCAACCCGAGTTAAAGGAGACGGTGTTTTGATTCTAAGTGAGATGGCTGGAGCTTCAAAGGAGCTATTTGAATCTGTGTTGATCAATCCTTTTGACCTCGACCAGATGGCCAATGCTCTTTTAACAGCCATACAAATGCCACTCGAAGAACAACAAAAAAGAAATTTGAGCATGCAAAAAAGACTTAAACGATACTCTGTGGAGCATTGGGCCAATGAATTTATGAAGGCTTTGAAAACTAAAGAAATTAGTAACGAAGAATCCTCAGTCATTAAAATCACTGACCGCATTCAAAAAACCATCATCAATAAATTCAAATCCTCTAAAAAAAGAATGATTCTTCTGGATTATGACGGAACCTTAGTGGATTACAATGAAAAACCAGATTTGGCTATTCCTGACGAATCGTTAATTAATTTGATTGAAGGTCTTTTACAGTTACCACAAACCGAAGTTGCCATCGTAAGTGGTCGAGATAAATATTTTTTACAAAAATGGTTTGGTAATCACCCTATGACACTGGTCGCCGAACACGGATGTTTTATTAGGCATAAGAATCAAAAATGGGCAGGTAAAGAAATCCAACAAAAAAACTGGAAGGAAGATTTGATTCACTTATTGGAATCCTTTACCGATCGAACACCTGGAACTTTTATTGAAGAAAAAAAAAACAGCTTGGTTTGGCACTATCGTAAAACCGATCCTGAATTGGCTTCGGAAAGATCAGTAGAGCTAAAGACCGTTTTAAATAGTCTGATCTCTGACGAATTGCAAATCATAGATGGAGACAAAGTCATTGAGGTGGTCAGTGGACGATACAACAAAGGGACGGCAGTTTCTGAAATTATTGGTGCCAAAAAATACGACTTTATCATTTGTTTTGGAGATGATGTTGCAGATGAATTTATGTTTAATGATCTTCCAACACATGCCATCAATGTGAAGGTTGGTAGAAAAAATACCTCAGCTTTCTATTGTGTTGAAAATAACAAAGCCGTAAGATTCTTTCTGAATGACTTGATCTCCTAAAATCCCTTCTCTATAATTTTTTTGTTCAGATATTATTAATAATTTAACGTAAAATCAACAAATGAATAAAAGAAGGTTTTTCATCAAAAGCTCTGCTTTAGCATTATTTTCTATGCTTTTTCCAACCTTTGTTTTTTCCAGAAAAAATCGAATGCCAAATGTTCTAATACTAGGTGACTCTATCTCCATCGGCTACTATCCTTTTGTAAAAGAAGCCCTAGAAGGTCGTGTAAATATAAGCCGACCCATGCTGCCCGGTGGCGGTTTTCAGAACTGTGCCGGAACCACTAATGGAATTAAAAAAATTTCAGAGTGGATTGGAGAAAAGCAATGGGATTTGATTCATTTCAATTTTGGTTTACACGACATCAAACACGTAAATCCACAAACCGGAAAAAACAGTAAAAGTTTTGATGATCCTCATCAAGCCTCCCCTGAACAATACAAGAAGAATTTAAAATTTATTGTCAAAAAACTAAAGAAAACCAAAGCAACATTGATCTTCGCTACCACTACCCCCTACCCAAATACTGCATTAAAACCAGCTAGAAAGCCAGGAATGCATATAATTTACAATGAGGTGGCCCTCAAGCTGATGAAGAAAAACAAAGTTTTTATTAATGATTTACACGCCTTTGTAACTCCCAAAATGAAGGAGCTACAGCGACCCAAAAATGTCCATTTCACAAAATTTGGAAGTAGAGAATTGGCTAAAGAAGTAGTAAAGTCCATATTGAAACACGTTTAAAATGTCATTGGCGACAAAATTATCTTTACCACTATTGTTCTTGATGATCTTTTCTCAGGCTTTGAGCCAAGAAAATCATTTTGAGGTAAAAACTAACGTTGTGGTGGGGAATAATACTGAGTTTTGGAAAGCCGCAGGTTCGGATCATCTTTTTTATCACAGTCTCAAACCTGCCGGTCGAAATTTACTCAAGAGAATGGGGAAAACTAATTCACATCATTATTTGCGATCCCACCATACCTTCAATCAGGACACAAAAAACGGAGTCATCAGGGGACAAAATGTCTACAGTGAAGACCCAGAGGGGAATCCCATTTATGATTTTTCGAATTTGAATAAAGTTTTTAGGGCTTATGTCGAAAACGGAATCAAACCCATAGTGGAATACGATTATTTGCCCGAAGCATTGACCCGCGACAAAGGGGAGGTCTCCAAAGGGAATGATGAAGGCATGACCATGATTAATACTGGACCTAATGATTGGGAAAAATGGTCGGGTTTGATGAAAGCCACTACCCAGAACTTTATTGATGAATTTGGAATTGACGAGGTCAGGACTTGGTATTTTGAAGTTTGGAATGAACCCGATGGGTGGCCTGAAAAGGAATGGGAGGTGTTTTACAAAATGTACGATATATTCGTTGACGCAGTAACTTCAGTTGATTCAAAACTTAAAGTAGGAGGGCCTGCTTGCTATCATGAATATTTTCTGAAACCATTTCTAAGTCATGTCGTCAACGGCACCAATTATGTGACGGGCAAAAAAGGAAGTCAGATTGATTTTATTTCCTATCATATCTACGGGCTGTCTGGAAAATGGTTGAACAATGAACCTCATATACAGCCTCAAGTTCAAAGATTTTCTCAATCCGTCTTATGGCTCAAACGCTTACTAAAAGACTATCCCTCTCTCAAGGATACTGAATTTCATATCAACGAATGGGGCCTTTCCTCCAATTATTATCGCACTGTTGCTCAGTATCCCGATCTGGAGTATCGCAACTCCATCAGCTCCCCCCTGTTTTTGTTCAAACTGGTCGATGCACTTTATCAAATTGAAGATAACTACAATTTCCCAACCTCCTTACTTCTATATTGGGGGTTTTCTTGGGAGGCCGATGAGGATGAGTTTTTTAAAGGAAAAAGAGAACTATTGACCGCAGGAAATACTCCAAAACCGATACAAACCGGCTTCGAAATGTTGGCACAACTACAACCCAAAAGACTTAGAGTATTAAAGAGTAAAAAAAGTAGTCGATTGGGGATGATTGCAACAGGATCCGAAGAAAAAAAGGTGCTTTTGCTCTATAACTATGAGGAATCCGATAAAGAACAAGTATCTGGAAATGATATCATTAACATTCAACTCTCCGGACTGGAAAACAAATTCAACTATAAGGTTGAATCCATAGTTCTGGATAAAAAAAGCAACAATACCTACCAAAGTTGGATAACCATGGGCAGTCCCAAAAACTCAAAATCTATTGATCTTGCCACTCTAAAAAAAGCCGCAACTCTTGATGTAAGCCAACACTTCGAGTTGGAAACAAACGCAAGTGGCGAAGTGAATTTTGAGATAAATCTCAAACGCAGATCTGCACAAATACTTGTGATTCAGCCTAAAAATTAAAATGATGAAGTACATTTTATTTATTAATTTATTGATCATCCAAGCCTTACAATCACAACAGCAAATGATTGACAGTTTTCAAACTTTTAACTCCTACTCCGATATTAAATACGATGAGTCGTTGCGCCCACAATTTCATTTTTCATCTAAGAAAAACTGGATCAACGACCCTAATGGAATGGTGCATTACAATGGGGAGTATCACCTGTTTTTTCAACACAATCCTAAAGCCATTCATTGGGGGAATATGACTTGGGGCCATGCGGTAAGTAAGGATATGGTTCACTGGGAACAATTACATCACGCCATTTTGCCCTATGGTAATGGCACCATTTTTTCGGGAACTGCCGCAGTAGATTATCCCAACAGTTTGGGTCAAAACACCGAGGATGAAAAGGCGATTGTGGCCTATTTCACACATGCTCAAAATGACAAGAAAGATCTGTTTTATCAAGCTGGAGCCTTCAGTATCGACCGAGGACGAACCTTTCAACTGATCGATGGGGGGCGCCCATTGATAGCCAACCAAGGTTTTGACAGAGGCGAGCGTGACCCTAAGATTTTTTGGCATGCCCCTTCCAATAAATGGGTACTGATTTTGTGGATCAAACGTGCCAATAAAAAACAGCTCAAAAAAGGAAGTAAAAATCCCGATGATTTGGGAAAAGTTCGTTTTTTCAGCTCTACAGATCTAAAAAACTGGAAAAAACTCAGCGACTTTGATAGGAAATGGGTCTATGAATGTATGGACTTGGTTGAACTCAGGGTTGATGGAGATCCAAATAATAAAAAGTGGTTGATCTACGATGCAAGCTTTGATTATGAAATCGGAACTTTTGATGGTGTAAATCTATTAACAGATCAAAAAAATCACCTTGGTGATCTTGGAAATGCCTACTATGCTGCCCAAACATTCAACAATAGTCCCGATGGAAGAACGGTTATTATGGGGTGGTTAAGAACCCGCGATATAAACATTGGTGAAAAGTTTTATGTTGACCAAAAGATGCCTTTCAATCAACAAATGTCTTTTCCTGCTAGCATGGAATTGAGAACGACTGCTTCGGGAATTCGTCTTTTTAGGTGGCCAGTGGATGAAATCAAAAACCTATATAAGAGGACTTATTTGTTCGAAGAAATAGAATCAGAAATCTTAAATGAAAAGCTGAACGGCGAAAAATTTGAAGAAATTGATCTCTATGTATCATTCGACCGAAACAAGACCTCCGCATTTGAAATGAACATTCGCGGTCAAATACTCTCTTATGAAAAGGGTCTTTTTAATTATAAAGATGTGAGTTTACCCACATTGAATGAAAACAAGGTAAATGTGAGAATACTTTTGGATCGAACTACTATTGAAATTTTTGCAGACGACGGATTTTCGGTACTCTCTAACTATGCTGTTTCCGATTCGGAGAATACTCAAATATCAGTTCTGTCGGATAAAAAACTCTTCTTTGAAAAGTTTGAAATAAACAAACTCGATTCAATCTGGCCTTAGGGGTTGTTTTATTTAGTCCACTCTTTCAATTTCTACCCATAGTGGAAAGTAGTTGCTGTGCCTCTCCTTACTATAAAAGGGAGTAAAATCTAATGGGCCCTGAGGTAGAGAAACCCCATTCCATTCCAATAGATCGGTATGAGCCAAAAGGTTGTTTTTCTTTAAAATGCCCTTACCCAACTCTAAAAACATTTCACCCCCTCCTTTCAAGGGCTTTAAAAATTTGAATTTAAGGTTGTAGACGCCTTTTTCAAGATCAACTTTCCAATAGGAAAAAACCTGCTCTTGGTTCCAGACGCCTCTTTGTCCACTGGCATCGTTACGATTGAGATAAACCGGATTTTCAAATGGAGTGCCTACTAAAATTCTTGGTGGGTTAACGAGATTTGGTGCACTACTTAATTCGGAAATCAATGCATCCATTTCTGTTCTTAAGGAGGTTGCTTTTTCTTCGTTTTGAGTTACTAAGTTCTTTTTTTCAAATGGATCTTCCGCTAGGTTGTACAACTCAAATTCTTGTAGGGAAGCATCAAAATCTGTTTTTCCTACCAGCTTATATTCGCCCTTTTGTATGGCAACATTGTTGTACAATTCCGGAAACTTTCTGGTCCAATAGGAAAAAAAAATGCGCTCGGGTAAGGTTTCATTCTGTAATGCGGGTAGAAAACTTCTTCCATCGATCTTTCTGTCTTGGGGCAATGTAGCAGAACAAAATTGTGACAAGGTTGGTAAAATGTCGATGTGGGCCACCATCTGATCTATGTCTTGATTGTCTTTGAATTTTGCAGGGTAACGCATAAAAAACGGAACTCTAATTCCTCCACGATATACGCTCGATTTCCTCCCGCGCATTCCGGAAACATAACGGACTTGCTGAGGGCCATTGTCGGTCATAAAAATGATAATGGTATTGTCCTCAATACCCAAAGTTTCAACTTTTTGAAACAATCTGTTGAGGTTATCATCAATATTAGTCACCATGGCATACACTTTTCGGGTATCCTCTTTGTCCTTTTCTGTAAGTTCAGCTTCTGGCAATAAATGAGCATCTATATCATTAGAAGGGTCGATATCTTTGTACATCTGATAGTATTTGTCAGGTACTTGCAAAGGGGTATGAGGAGCATTGAAAGACAAATAACAGAAAAAAGGTTCTTCTTGATTTTTTTCGATAAAATCAATGGCATTATCCGTAAAAATATCTGAACAGTATCCCGTGTAGGCTTTTTGTTGATTGTTGTGCCAAAGGACTGGATCAAAATAGCTGGTTTCCATTTTGAAATAGTTGGTAAAATCACCCACCTGTCCTATGCCTCCTGCGAGGTGGATGAGTGACTCATCAAAGCCCTGATCGCTGGGACGCGAGGGGTAATTATCTCCCAAATGCCATTTGCCAAAAATACCGGTGGCGTAATCGGCTTTTTTGAGCATTTCTGCAATGGTAAATTCTGAAGCTGCCATGATTGCTCCTCCGTTGTAGGTGTCTCTTACACCTGTTCTTAGGGAATATCTTCCCGTCATAAGACTCGACCGGGTGGGAGCACAAACGGGAGAAACGTGAAAATTATTAAAACGGATGCTCTTAAGGGCAAAAGTATCTAGGGTTGGGGTGATGATGTTGGGGTTGTTGTGGATACCCAAATCCCCATAACCCTGATCATCTGTTACGATTAGAATGACATTGGGAGGTCTGGTAACCTTCTTTTCTTGACAACTCAAAATAAATAGTCCGATCAAAAATGGTAAAGTATATTTTATTTTCATTTTGATGTAGTTTTTTGGATTCAACTTACATATAAGGATCTATGAAAGTGACCTTGAGCGATCATTTTTATCCAATGTAATAATTTAAAATTTGATCTCAAATTTGTGCATCAAAGATTGACATCAAAACCCGTTGAGGGAATTATAGTGGTACCCTTTTCCTCATAGATAAAAAAAATGAGACATAATCCAGATTGAGCATAGAGTGTAAAGGTTATCGATATAAAATAACCATACCATAAGGGAGTGTTGCACAAGTCGTGTTTAACAAAAAACCATCCCAAAAAATTATTATATTTATGAGAGAAATAAATCTTAATTCAGAAATCAGAGAAAAGCTTTCAACGTGAAAATTTAATCAAAATAGTGAACCTATGTGTATTTTGTAAGGCATTAAAATTTACAGATCGATTTCTAAAAAAACCAAATACATGAAAATATCGATCAAATTACAATTGTCATTGATGATGTTCCTCCAGTTTTTTATTTGGGGTGGCTGGTTTGTGACCTTGGGAACGTTCCTAGGTAATAACCTCGAGGCAAATGGTGGACAAATTGCAATGGCCTTTTCCACCCAATCATGGGGCGCCATCATTGCGCCTGTTTTCATTGGCTTGATTGCCGATCGATATTTTAATGCGGAAAAAATCTTGGGTGTTTTACACCTCCTGGGCAGTGTACTGTTGTATCTAATGTCACAAACAGTGGACTTCTCTGTTTTTTACCCCTATGTATTTGTGTATATGCTGCTCTATATGCCCACTTTGGCATTGGTCAATTCGGTTTCCTTCAATCAAATGAAAGACACAGCTGCCGAATTTCCCTTCATACGAACCTTTGGCACCATTGGCTGGATTATTTCGGGCATTGTTATCAGTTATATTTTTGGCTGGGACGCCCAAGAGTCTATTGCGTCAGGAGCCTTGTCCAATACTTTTAAAATGGTAGCTCTGGCCTCCTTGATTTTGGGAATTTTCAGTTTTTCCCTGCCCAAAACCCCACCCTTTGGAAGCGATCAAAAAAGTTTTTCCTTAAAAAATGTTTTGGGTTGGGACGCACTTAAGCTATTGAGTGATAGGAACTTTCTTTTGTTTTTTATCGCCTCTGTTTTGATCTGCATCCCATTGGCCTTTTATTACCAACAGGCCAATCCTTTTTTGGTAGAATTGGGAATGAATAACCCCACGGCAAAAATGTCTCTCGGACAAGTCAGTGAGGTCTTGTTCATGCTTTTACTTCCTGTTTTCTTTGTGCGGTTCGGATTCAAAAATACCATTTTGGTCGGCATGATGGCTTGGGTTATTCGGTATATGTTGTTTGCCTACGGAGATGTGGGGGACAAAACTTTTATGCTCATCATAGGCATACTTCTTCACGGAATATGTTACGATTTTTTCTTTGTATCTGGTCAGATTTATACCGACTTCAAAGCTGGTGAAAAAGTCAAAAGTGCTGCCCAAGGACTAATCACACTCGCTACTTATGGGGTAGGAATGCTGATCGGATTTTGGATCGCTGGGAAAATTTCGGATGCCTTTATTTTGGATACAGGGGGACACGACTGGAACATGATTTGGAAATTTCCCGCCCTATTTGCCTTGGGAGTTTTCTTACTTTTTCTTCTCATTTTTAAAAATGAAAAAATCAATTACCAGAGTTAATTCTGATATCAAAGACCCAATCATATTGACCATAAAAAAATACTGTTTTAGTTCCCTGAACTGGAGTAAACCCCTTTGAAAGCATTATGGAAATCACCGGAAAAAATTTTATAGGAGATCGATTGTCTAGCCTTGGTGAGGAGCATTACAAAACTTTTGACTCTCTCAGAAATGTTGAGAATAAAACTCTTTTTATTTCGGCAAATACTAAAGAGTTGGAAGAGGCAGTGACTTTGGCAGATGCTGCTTTTCCGATTTACCGTGATCTATCGGATACTAAAAGGGCTTTTTTTTTGAAAACTATTGGTGATGAAATTTTAAAAATTAGCGAAGATCTCATCGACATTTATTGTCGGGAAACGGGCTTGGATGTGGAGCGAGCCACAGCAGAAAGGGACAGAACCCTTTTTCAACTTCAGTTGTTTGCCAAAACAATTGAAACCGAAAATTGGAGGAACAAAATCACTAAAACCGCTCAGCCAGACATAACACCCAAACCGACTTTGACCAAAACTAATATACCACTTGGACCTATTGCTGTTTTTGGCGCCAGTAATTTCCCCTTAGCCTATTCTACTGCTGGAGGCGACACCGCCAGTGCACTGGCCGTGGGTTGCCCCGTTATTGTAAAGTCTCATCCCATGCACAGTGGAACCGGTGAGGTGGTGGCTACTGCTATCATTAGAGCCGCTCAAAAAACAGGAATGCCAAATGGAGTATTTTCAAATCTCAATGCAAAATCATACCAACTGTCTCATGATTTGGTCAGACATCCAAAAATTAAAGCCGTTGGATTTACAGGAAGTTTTTCAGGAGGAAATGCCTTGCAAAAAACCGTTTTTAATCGTGAGGAACCCATCCCTTTTTTTGCTGAGATGGGCAGTATCAACCCTATTGCAATACTACCACAGGCCTTGGAAAATGATTGTCAAAAAATTGCTGATAGGATTGGAAATTCCATTGCACTGGGGGCTGGACAATTTTGTACACAACCCGGACTGTTACTCACCGTCGATGAAGCACATACCGATCAATTTATAGTGGAATTGACCAAGGTATTAAAAGGGCTAGGTCAACAATGTATGATTAACCCCGAATTGAAAAAAAACTATATCCGACAAAGTGATAAAATAAATCGTCTGGAAAAAAGTATCCAAATTCTTTCACATAAAGCCCAATGGGACAATCAATTTGTTGAACCTAAACTCTCTGTAATTTCAGCAGATCAATTTATCGCATACCCTCAATTTCAAGAAGAAGTCTTTGGTCCTTTTTCTTTACTGGTAAAATGTAAAAATCTAAAGGAAATAGAACGGCTTGTATTCAATTTAAAGGGGCAGTTGACTGGATCTATTTTTGCACCCAAAACCCATTACAAGAGCATTCTTCCCCTGATTCAGGTATTTAAATCCAAGGTAGGACGTTTACTTTTTAATGACGTACCTACAGGGGTTGAAGTAACAGCAGCCATGACACACGGTGGACCCTATCCCGCCTCATCTGACAGCAGATTCACAGCAGTAGGGCCAGGATCGATTTACAGGTGGCTACGTCCCATTACTTTTCAAAATTGGCCAAAGGAACTCTTGAAAAAAATCATCAACTAATAATCCTGTTTGGGGATGACTGATCCGTGTGGATCAATATCGTATTGCCCCAAAATATCCTGAATTCGTTTAAAAAATTTGGTGTTTTTGATATGCTCAATCTCTTCAGCAATATCATGAACCTCATCCAGGTCAAAATTCATCTTTTTAACCAAATAGAGTTCGATCAACCGATGCTTATATATGATTTCTGTAGCTTTTTTTCTACCATAAGAAGTTAGAAGGATTGGCTGGTAGGGCCTAGTGTCTACAAGATTCATCACAACCAATTTCTTGATCATATTGGAAACCGTCGATTTACTTACACCGAAATGTTTACTGATAGAAGTAACAGTTGCCGATTGTTCTTTTTCCTCCATCTTGTAAATGGTCTTAAGGTAATTCTCCTTCTCTATTGTTTTTTTCATTAAAGTGTTTTGCAGTACAAAACTAATAAATTAGTTTTGCGGTATATAACTTTTTGATGCGTTTCAACTTTCTACTTTTTTTATTGGTATTTCAGTTGAGCCATTCTCAGGACTTTAAGGTATCGGGAACGGTACTATCTCAAGGTCAACCTGTAACATCGGCTTCCGTTTACGTCAAGGATTCTAATATTGGAACTTCAACCAATATAGAAGGCCGATTCACTCTATTATTTTCAAATATAAAAAACCCTATACTAATTATCTCTCTAATAGGACATAAAACCCAGATAAAAAAAATAAATAATGGAAGTACAGACTTTGGAGCGATTAAATTGGAGTTGGAGGAACCTTTAGAAGAAATAGTAGTTTCAGGTACCTTAAAGCCCGTATCTAAGCCAGACAGTCCTGTACCGGTAGAGGTTTATGGACAACGTTTTTTCAATGCCAATCCGACCGCCTCGATTTTTGATGCACTAGAAAATATTAATGGTGTCCGTTCACAACTGAACTGCAGTATTTGTAGTACAGGATCGGTCAACATCAACGGCCAAGAAGGAAGCTACACAATGGTTTTAATTGATGGTTTCCCAATGGTGAGTGGTCTTTCTTCTGTATATGGTCTTTCAGGAATCCCTCAAGCCTTAATTGAAAGGATTGAGGTCGTCAAAGGACCCGCGTCCACAATATATGGTTCTGAAGCAGTGGCCGGAGTAATCAATTTAATTACAAAATTACCAGAAAATACCGATAAGCTCACAGTCGATTCCTTTGTGTCAGCTTGGGGAGAGATCAATACCGATTTGGCTTATAAATATCAATTATCCGAAAAAATATCTGCGATTTTGGGAATCAATTATTTCATTTATTCCAACCCCATCGATAACAATAAAGATGGATTCACTGACTTAACACTTCAAGACCGGATTTCAATCTTTAACAAATTTTCCCTTTCCAATAAATTTTCAATCGCCACTCGTTTTGTCTACGAAGACCGATGGGGGGGACAAATGGGATGGCTGCCCGTTCACCGGGGGACTGATATTTTATATGGGGAAAGTATCATTACAAGTAGATTTGAATTTTTTGGAAAATATCAATTTAGTAAAAACCTTTCTTTCCAATACAGTTTCAACGATCACAATCAAAATGCAGCCTATGGGAAAATATTATTAAAAGCATATCAGACCATAGGTTTTGGGCAGTTAGTTTGGAACAAAAAAATAGCAAAGCATGAATTGCTTATGGGTATGGCATATAGGTTTACGCAATACGATGACAACACAACTGCTACTTTCAATAATTTTTCCACCCAAAATTTGGCCTCTAAGACCAATTTACCTGGAATATTCATTCAAAATCAAACCCAGATTAATCCGCGTAACAATTTGCTTTTGGGACTCCGACTTGACCGAAATTCCATTCACGGTAATATCCTAACACCAAGAATAAATTATAAAATCAACAACATTGACAAAAGTTCAATACTCAGATTTAGCGCCGGAACTGGCTATCGGGTTGCTCATATTTTCACAGAAGACCATGCCGCACTGACTGGTGCCAGGGAGGTGGTCTTTTTAAAAGATTTAAAACCTGAAAAATCGTGGAATACCAACCTCAATTTTGTTCAAAAATTATACCTTAAAAAAGGGGGAATCATCGACCTTGATTTTAGTTTATTTACCTACCATTTCTCCAATAAAATTATTCCTGATTACGAAACAGACCCCAACAAAATCATTTACGATAATCTGGCTGGTAAGTCAACCTCCAATGGTCTTTCAATTAATGTAAACTTATTCGCACTAGGGGGACTCAGAATGAATCTTGGAGCTACCTATATCGACACTTATGTGAATGAAAAAGGGATTAAAACGATACCCTTTCTTAGCGAACGATTTCAAGGGGTATGGAAAATTGAAAAAAAATGGATCGCCAATGGTCTAAGGTTAGATTTTACAGGAACTACAACAGGGGCTATGAGATTGCCTAAATTGGGGGATCTCGATCCCAGGCCTTCATATTCCGATCCTTATAACATTCTCAATGTACAGCTCACCAAAACTTGGAACAACACTATTGAATACTATGGAGGCATCAAAAATATTTTAAACTTTGTACCACCGTCATATAGTATTGCTCGTCCTTTTGATCCTTTTGATCGAGAGGTGATCTTTGACGAATATGGAAATGCACTTCCAACTAGTGGTAATCCTCATGCCATGACTTTTGACCCAACCTATGTTTATACCTCCAACCAAGGCATAAGGTTTTTCTTTGGAGTCAGATGGAAATATAATTAATGTTGGGAAGTCCGACAAAACAATTTAAGCCAATTAATGATTAGAAAATCCTTTTCAAAAGACATATTCTATAATTTTATATTTTAATAAAGTGACCCAGGGAGGATTCGAACCCCCAACCCTCAGAGCCGAAATCTGATATTCTATCCAGTTGAACTACTGGGCCTATTTATTAAGCGATCTAATTTTCCAATACAGACTGAACACGGATACTTTTAATATAATGCCGGCTAAAATTTTAAACATTATTTGATCAATTAAACCGTAATATAAAATTAATATAAAAACTCAAACTGTAATAAAAAAATCCGTCTCCACAATAAAATTTAACTTAAGAAAAAGTTCGTGTAGCTAATAAATAAAAAAGTAGGCTTTTACTATCTTTATTAAATGCGTTGGCCAATCACTCTTTTTATTTTATTGATGGGCATATCCCTCTCGGGCCAGCATTTCTCTAATCGAAAAATTAAGCGTATACTCAAAAAAATCCCTGCCTTTGAACAAGCCCATATCGCCCTGAGTGTTGAAGCTTTAAACATCTCCAAACCTAAAGCTTTTTATCAGGGAGGATATTATATGACTCCTGCCTCCAACGTCAAGCTCCTAACTTTTCTGGCAGCCATACAAAACTTTGACTCTCTCCCCTCCCTTTACTTCAAAAAAAAGGACTCCATAATGCACTTCAAGGCCACAGGGTATCCGCTGCTATTTCATCCATTTTATCCTGACCCAGAACTGGCCTTGTTTTTTGATCAAAAATATTACTGGAAATATCACGCTCCAAAATCCAGATTACATGCTCATGGACAAGGATGGTCTTGGGACGATTATAGGTATTATTATGCTGCAGAAAATAGTCCTTTTCCCATTTATGGTAATACTACACAAGTCTTTGTAACGTCCAACAGGACTAGAATGAAACCAGATTTTCTAGAAAAAAATATTACTCTGGACACCCTTGGACCAAAATTATATCGTGAACGATCCAAAAATAGTTTTTACCTCAATCCCCAAAGTTTGGAACAAAATGATACCCTCTATCATCCATTTATAACAAGTGATAGCTTATTCATAGAGATACTAAATGGTCATACTAAATATCCCATAAAATTAGTACAGGATTCGATTTCCAACTGGAATCTATTGTATTCTAGTCAGAAAAAATTACTATACAAAGGATTACTGCAAGACAGTGATAATGGAATTGCAGAGGCTTTATTGACTATGATCTCTCAAAAGACTTTTGGTGAAATGAACATTCAAAAAACTATTGACACACTCAAAACAAAATGGAATTCGTGGTTACCCGACCCAATCGAATGGGTGGATGGCTCTGGAGTTTCACGATACAATATGATTACACCTCGAACACTGATTGCAGTTCTCAAAAAAATACACCATAAAGTAGGGCTAGAAACCATCAAAGACTACTTCGCTAAAAACAATACTTCAGGAACTTTAACAGACACAGACTATCAACTTACTAAGGTTTACGCCAAAACAGGAACCTTAAGACACAACCACAATCTTTCTGGTTATTGGATCAGTTCTAAGGGAAAGATTTATGTCTTTTCCATAATGGTTAACCATTTTACCCAACCCACAAGTGAAATTCGGAAGGGCATTACCCAATTATTAAAACAGTTTCAAAAAAAACTAAATTGAACTTAAAAAAATGATATGAAATTCAGAGACTTGATTTTATTGCTTTTTGTTTTTAACTATATAGAAAGTCATACACAAAAAACAAGGATCGAAAATCCCATCCCCAATAAAGCACAACTGGCTTGGCAAAGGGCTGAACTGGGAGCAGTATTTCATTACGATCTACATGTATTTGACAATAAAAAATACCGACAAACTGGAAATAGGACTAATCCCGTTGCTGACTATCAAGTTTTTAATCCCCAAAAATTGGATACCGATCAATGGATTAGGGCCATCAAAAAAGCGGGATTTAAATTTGCTATCATTACTGCTACTCATGAAACTGGTTTTGCCCTCTATCCCTCCCTAGTAAATCCCTACAACGTTAGAGCTTTAAATTGGAAAAATGGAAAAGGAGATATTGTAAGGGATTTTGTTAATTCTTGCAGAAAATACGGGATTCAACCTGGAATTTATATTGGAATTCGGTGGAATTCTTTTTTTGGAGTACACGATTTTAAAGTCAATGGAACTGGGATATTTCAGCTAAAACGACAAGCCTACTACAACAAGATGGTGGAGGGTATGGTTAAGGAACTCTGTACCCAATATGGCCCCCTATTCGAAATATGGTTCGACGGTGGAGCCAGCCACCCCGATTTGGGCGCCCCCGATGTTCTTCCCATCGTCAAAAAATACCAACCAGACTGTTTGTTTTATCACAATTATCAACTCGCTGAGGCGCGATGGGGAGGCTCCGAATCAGGAACCGTTCCCTACCCCTGTTGGGCGACTTTTCCAACACCCTATTCTCATACAGGAGACTCTACCACAGATCATATCAATTTATTAAGACACGGTGATCCCAACGGAAAATATTGGATGCCCGCCATGTCTGATGCGCCCCTAAGAGGGTATAACGGTAGGCATGAATGGTTTTGGGAACCAGGAGATGAGAAAAATATATTTCCACTCGAAAAACTCATGCACATGTATTACAATTCTGTGGGACACAATTCAACCTTGATCATGGGACTCACTCCAGATCCAAACGGCTTACTTCCAAAAGCAGATGTCAAACGGTTGGAAGAATGGGGAGAAACAATTAAAAAAACTTTTTCAAATCCCATTGCCTCTACCGCAGGAAAGGGAGATAGAATATTACTTTCATTGGAAAATTCAACAATCATTGAGAAGATCGTCCTCCAAGAGGACATCACCATGGGACAAAGAGTCAGAGCCTACAATATTCAAGCTTACTCGAATGGGGAATGGGAAACGATCGCTAAAGGTCAAAGTATTGGACACAAAAGAATACATAAAATAGACCCTACGGAAGTTGAACAATTAAGACTGGAAATCACACAAAAAATACTTCCACCTGTTATGGAGCTAATCAGTATTTATTAATACTTAAAAATTATGCGTTAAGTCTTTGCTTAACAATTAAGGAAATGGTTTTACCGTCTGCCTTACCCGACATTTCTTTACTAGCCATACCCATAACCTTACCCATGTCTTTCATGCCTTCAGCTCCTGTTTTTACTATGACATCATCAATGATTTTTTCAATGGCTTCAATGGTCAATTGCTCTGGTAAAAACTTTACAATCACCTCGGCTTGGGCTTCCTCGGGTATAGCGAGATCATCACGGTTCTGCTCCCTGAAAATTAGTGCACTGTCTTTTCTTTGTTTGACCAGTTTTTGTAGCAATTTAATTTCTTCCTCTTCTGAGAGATCAGCGTCGCCTGCTGTTGCGGTTTTGGCCAAAAGCACTGCAGACTTAATGGCCCTGAGGGCTTCGAGTTTAAGTGAATCTTTGGCACGCATCGCGGCCTTAAGTTCTTCAGTTAGGGAGTTTAGTAAAGACATAAGTGATCAATCTACATTATCGTGTAAAAAAGAGTTATTTGATCGCAGTTGAATATCATCATTTTTATCAAAATCGACAGACAACCTTGACTCACTTGAATCAGATGAGGAGGGTTGGTCCAATTCGAGTCCCATTCTTTTATATGCAGGTTGTTTCTCGAACTCATCAATTTTATTCAAACTGTGTTTGAAAGCATGATTGAATTTTTTCAAATGCTCTTTTCTCACTTCATTTTCTTTGGTAGCGGTTTCTTTGATTTTCTTGTCAAAAGGCGAATCTTCTTGGGTTGAACTCATAACCTCATCTATATCAGAAACAGAAATTTCATTGAGTTTTTCAACCACTTCAAACTTAAAATCGATAGCTTCAGAAAGGGAATCATCTTCTTTAACCTTTTCCTCCTCTGCCTCAGAGATGGTATGAACTATTTTATCTGTCGAGACCTCTTGAGCATTAGAAATAGGTAAACTAAAATCAAAGGCAAATTGATTTTCTTCATCGGCTTCAACTTCCTCATTCCCTATAACCTGAAGATCCAAGATCTCTTCATCCAAGTCGTTGATGATGAATTCCTCCTCCATTTCAACTTCTCTTGCTTCTTCAGGGTTTTCGTAATCCAATATTTCATAGAAAACCTTAATATTTTCAATAGCGGGAGTAATAGCAATCAATTCGTCTTCTAATTCAAACTCTTCCGATTGATTCTTTTCAGTTTCAATCATATCGGATTCGGTCTCATTACCTCTTACAGTCTCCGACTCAACGGGCATGAAAAATAAATTCTCTTCCTCTACTTCTTCTTTTTTATCCAATTTAAAAGGAGTAGTTATAGCATCCACCTCAGAAGTTGAATGCTCACCAACCAGTTCATTGACCTCATACTCGATCTCCTCTTTTTCTTCATCCTCATAGGGCATTTTAAATGAATCCGAATTAACTTCACTTCCCACAAGATTGTGTTCTAAGGTTTGATCTTCCTCTAGGGTGTGTATGATTTTTTTGGCTTCGGTATTTACAATTTGGTGTTGTTGATCTGCTCCAAATCCAGTAGCAATAATGGTCACAGAAACAGAACTTTCTAGGTTTTTATCTTCTCCAATTCCCATGATAATATTAGTGTTGTTACCAGCCTCTGTTTGAATAAAATCATTAATTTCTCCAATTTCATCAATGGTAATCTCTTCGTTTCCAGATACTATTAAAAGTAATACATTTTTACAGCCTGTGATTTTATTATCATTCAATAAGGGGGAATCCAATGCATTGATGATGGCATCATGTGCGCGATTGTTTCCACTTGCAGTACCGGATCCCATGATGGCTGTGCCGCTGTCTTTAAGAACTGTTTTGGCATCCTTCAAATCTATGTTTTGACGATAGTGATGGGTAATAACCTCTGCGATTGCTCGAGCTGCCGTGGAAAGTACTTCATCAGCTTTGGAAAAACCTGCTTTGAAGCCCAAATTCCCATATACTTCTCTGAGCTTATTATTGTTAATTACAATCAGAGCATCAACGGTCTTTTTCATGTTTTCCAAACCCTTTTCGGCTTGGTCCAATCTCAGTTTGCCTTCAAACTGAAAGGGCATCGTAACGATACCCACGGTAAGTACATCCATTTCTTTGGCCATTTTGGCAATGATCGGAGCGGCGCCGGTTCCGGTACCTCCTCCCATCCCAGCAGTAATAAAGACCATTTTGGTTTGGATAGTCAATAGGGTTTTAATATCCTCAAAGCTTTCCTCGGCGGCCAAAGCCCCAACCACTGGATTGGCTCCAGCTCCCAGCCCCTCTGTCAATGAAGCTCCCAGTTGTATTTTGATGGGCACCGAACTTTCTTTAAGAGCTTGGGCATCGGTATTGGTTACCACAAAATCAACCCCGTTTATACCTTGTTGGAACATATAGTTGATGGCATTACTGCCTCCACCTCCTACTCCAATGACTTTAATTACATTACTTTTGTTTTTTGGTAAATCAAAGCTAAAATTATTGTTCATTTCAGATTCCATTACAATATATTTATGCGTTATCTAAAAATTCTTTGAACTTCTCTACCCAGCGATCCAAAATCGTTTTTCTATTATAGG
>CAJVZM010000018.1 GCA_913020475.1 uncultured Flavobacteriaceae bacterium | reverse complement strand
AGTTTTCTTCCTTCTTTGTATCCTTTGGAATTGAAGTTGAATTCATTCAAGGAATCATCCTCTAAACCATTTATAATGGATTCTAACTCTTCCTCTGTAGGTTCTGAACTTAGTTCTTCTTCATCTCCATAGTATCCCATCTCATTAAGTATTTCCTCTAAATCAATTTCTTCTTCTTCAACTTCATCCTCAATATCTGATATATCATTTCCATTCCATATCATAGAATTACTAACTCTATCTCTTTCATGTTTAGGTTGAGGAAGAACCATAGAAACTGATTCACTCATCAATCTTTTCTTTTGTTTCTCTGTAAGTGATATTCCACTTAATTCCATTAATCTCAACCTTCTCTGGTTAGGTGAGATGTGTTTATCTGTTGGTTTTATTCTTTTCATAATTTGTTTTCCTTTATTATAAGTAATAGGTTATAATCTTTTAATTAAATTTTTCTCTTCAGAGGTATTAAAAAAATAGTATCAACCTCTAACTAATTAGTAACTGTAATTTAGATACACCAAACCCCTTAGAGGTTTTACACTCTCAGTAACATTGAATCTTACATTTCACCACACCAGTTCATTGTTCCCCATATGTGATTTATAGTAAAATCATTTTTGTAACTACCGGTGAAACCTCATCTGATATTTACAGATTACTAACCGATGTCTTTCCCACTAACTAACTTTCGTCCCTCATGGGTGAACTCCTCTGAACCCTATGTTGGAGAGAAGGTTACATATATAAGTATAGAAGAAATTGGAAAACGTAAGAAAATGGAGAAAAAAATTAACTTAGTTAATATAAACTCAATCTAATACTAGGTTTTATCTTGGGTGGTATACCACCCAAAATTGAATAAAAAAAGAAATATTTAAAAATATTAATTTTATATAGTATTGTATATCAATTACTTAGTTAAAATTATTATCTAAGTTCAAATACTGTCATCCCGACTTAAATAAATACAAGGACTTATATATCAGAGACTTATTTTTAAGAGGTTTAGTAGCGGGAAATAATTTGAATTTACTTATTGTAGGGTGTATTTTCCAAAATCAAATTTTTTAAGATCTTCATTAGCTAATGTAACATCCTTTTTAAAGGTTCGATCATTTTGAAATAAAAAAGCTTTTTCTATAGCAGGGAAAGAGTTGATAACATCAATTATACTTGAATTAACATTTGTATTTATAAGATGAAGTGATTTCAAATTATTTAAAGAAGAAAGTTTTTCAATTCCTTTACCAGAGATAGAAGTATAATTTAATTTCAGTCTGGTTAAGTTTGTAAAAGTGCTAAGTATTTCAAAAATTTCATCATTAAATGAGCTATTGCTTAGATCTATGTCAACAAGATTATCCTTTAATTTTTTCAATTCAGTTATATCTTCCTTAATAAATTCGTGATAGTTGTAAGAGCTTAGATATAGGAAGTTTGAAGATTTAGTAATAGGAGCAATATGAATCCCCTTTTTCCTGAGAAAAGAAATAGGTTCATTCTTTGGTGCATTAATTTCTATTTCAGGAAAAAAGCTTTCTTCTTTTTGAACAATATTTGAAAGAATCTCATCCTTTATATTAATATCTTTAAGTAATGTTTTTTCGGGAGCTCCAAGATTTATCCAATGACTTAAAATATTAATTTCAGCCTTAGTTAATTGTTTTTTTGATTTTGGAGGCATATGTTTTTTTTCATTTTTAGGCAAATGAACACGCACTAAAATTTCACTTAATTCAGGGTTTTTATAATTAATTAAAATTCCGTTTTTACCTCCTTTTTGTAAAGCCTCAAAATTGTGTAGCGCTAATTTTCCTTTACTTTTTTTAGAATTATGGCAACTAACGCATTTTGAATTTAAAATAGGCTGAATTAATGAATTAAAGATTGGTTTTTCTGAAATATTAGAAATTGAAAATAACGATTCGTCTTTTGATGTTTCATCGTTAATTATAGCTTGAAAGGGTTCTGTCCAATATTCATCACCATGAGTTATTTGCCCTCCTAGATGTCCTGTGATTGATATTATTAAAATTAAACCAATACTATAAAATTTTCGTGGTAGAGAATTAAAAAAGTTTTGGTCATTTAAGTGTTGATAGAATCCAAAAGTTAGTAATAGAGTCATTATACCAGCATAAAAATGTAAATCAATTGATTGCCATAACAATCCCTCTTTTAAATATTGAAAATATCCACTAATAACTGATAGAATACAGCTTACAGTTCCCCAAAAAAATATAAATTTTAAAATATTTTCCCCCCCAGTAAACTTTTTTCTATTTAATTCAATTAAAAGCCCAATTATAATAAACCCAATGGGTAAATGAATAATTATAGGATGAAATCGACCTATAAGAGTTCCAATCAGAGTTAAAATACTATCCAACATTTAATTTAAATTAATTTGTTTAAGTCTATCTTTTAAAGATTTCATAATAAAAGTATTTACCTCCCATTGATCACTTAATGGTTTCATTGTAATAGGTTCTGTTGGCATATAATTTGGAGGTCCAAATTCTGTAGTAACAGTAATGGTTTTATCCTCATCCCATGTTTTTTTAATTATAGATTCCCAAATTTCCATATGACGATTAACTGTAGGCTTCCATTCTGGTGCTTTTGGATCATTTACCTGAGGCCCTTCCTCAAAACCAACTCTTGCATGTATATGATTACTCCTATTGACAACCCTATTAACCAAATTCTCCTGATCCTTTAATAATGATTCATGAACAACCATCCAATGACTTATATCAAGTGTAAGCATAAGGTTTTTATTATTTTCAAGATATTTAATAGTTTCTGGAAGAGAATAACTAAAACGCCCCCTATGAGTTTCATGATAGATTGGAATATTATGGGCTTTGCTCAGATTATTCGCAACATCAATAAATGCCATATTCTGTTTGAAGGTTAAAAAATCACTTCCAGTATGAGAATTAATTGCCAAGGGTTTTTGACTAATAGCATTTTTTAAATAATTCTTATAATCTTCAAGACTTTCTTTAAATGGAATACTTCCATTTGTTCCACATAAAAAAATAACTTTCATATTAAATTTTTTTAATGCTTTTGAAATTATATTCTGTTTTTTGGAATCAGTAGGTAACCAAATTTCAACTCCATCATATCCAGATTTCTTCGCTTTTTTAATAAAATCCTCTATACCTCCATTATAACCCCAATCTGTTTGGAAAAATAAAATTTCATTTTGTGCATTTCCTAAACAAAAAAAGAAAAAAGAAAGAGTAAGAGAAAAAAATAAATTCCTCATAGACAAAAATTATGCTAAAATTTCTCGAATAATTTCACCTTCAACATCAGTGAGCCTAAAGGGTCTCCCTTGGAAATCATAAGTAAATTTTTCGTGATCAAATCCAAGCAAATGAAGTATAGTTGCTTGAATATCATGAACAGACACTTTTCCGCTGATTGGTTTATATCCAAATTCATCAGTTTCTCCATGTGCTATCCCTTTTTTTATACCACCACCAGCCATCCACATTGTAAAGGCATCTCCATGATGGTCTCTCCCCGTGTAAGCATTTTGAACTCCACTTCTATTTTCTTGCATTGGAGTCCTTCCAAATTCTCCCCCCCAAACTATTAATGTTTCATCTAATAACCCTCGCTGTTTCAAATCTAATATTAATGCAGCTATTGGACGATCAATTTGATTACATTTTTTCTTAAATCCAAGATTTAAAGCGGTTTCTTCAAGATCACCATGACTATCCCATCCCCAATCATAAAGCTGAACAAAACGAACACCTTTTGAGACTAGTTTTCTAGCTAGCAAACAATTATTAGCAAATGATTCTTCCCCTGGTGTAACCCCATACATCTCTTTTATACTATCAGGTTCATCATTTATACTCATTACCTCTGGGACTGCAATCTGCATTCTATATGCCATTTCATATTGACTAATCCTTGTAAGTATTTCAGGGTCCTTAAAATTTTTATAATCATCAGAATTAATTTCATTAATTGATGTAATTAAATCTCTTTTCAAATCCCTTGAAATTCCTCTAGGGTCACTAAGGTATAGAACAGGGTCACCTTTAGAGCGACATTGAACACCTTGATAAACAGATGGCAGAAAACCACTTCCCCATAAACTTTTACCACCATCGGGAGTTCCTCCACCAGATGTTAATACCATAAAACCTGGAAGATCTTGATTTTCAGATCCAAGACCATATGTTGCCCATGAACCAATACTTGGTCTACCTAATCGAGGACTTCCTGTATGCATAAATAGTTGAGCTGGACCATGATTAAATTGGTCAGTATGAACAGCTTTTAAAAAACTTACTTCATCAATTATTGTGTTAAAGTACGGTAAGTTGTCAGAAACCCAATTTCCAGATTCTCCAGCTTTTCTAAATTTCGCTTGTGCGGCTAACATTTTAGGAACACCCTCTATGAATGCAAATTTTTTACCTTTTAAAAGTGATTCGGGACAAGGTTTATTATGAAGTTTGTTTAATTCCGGCTTATAGTCAAATAATTCCAATTGAGAGGGAGCACCAACCATATGAAGATATATTACACTTTTTACCTTCCCTAAATTAGGTGGTGAAATTGGAGCAAGTGGATTTAATGATCTGCCATTATTAGTTACGCTTTTTTTATCATTGCTACAACTCATTAGAAAGTTAGTAAATGCAATCCCGCCCAATCCTAATGTACAGTTTTTTAAAAAATGTCTTCTACTATTAACAGAAGCATTTTTTAAAACTAACTCATTAAATAGTTTCATTTTTTCATTCATTATTAAGCGTGTGTCAAGAATTCATCTAAATTCATTATTGCATTTGCAACTATTGTTAGACCAGCATGACGCTTATTAGTATCTTCAATGTTTAAAAATTCTTTTAAGCTTTCTGGATCATTCTCATATTTCTTAATTGCCTTTTTATAAAGTGCTACTAGACTTTCAAGCTTATAATTATTTATATTTTTATATGTAGTCTTTTTATAAATTGACTTTATTGCATCTTCAATATTCTCATTTTCTAAGTGACTTTTCGCCAAATGATAAGCTGCTTCAACATATACAGGATCATTCATTGTTATTAGTGCTTGCAATGGTGTATTTGTAGAGATTCTGTTCACTAAACAAACCTCTCTAGTTCCAGCATCAAAAATGACAAAAGAGGGATAGGGGATTGTTCTTTTAGAATATGTATAAACTGCTCTTCTATATTTATCTTCACCTTCACTGTCAATCCATGTATCAGCACCATACTTGTGTTTTCCATAGTTTTTTGGTGAAGGAGGCTTTACTGCTGGACCACCCATTTTTGGACTTAAAAGTCCAGAAACTGCCAATGCTTGATCTCTTACTTCCTCTGCTTTTAATCTATGTTTTGGACCCCTTGCATAGTATATGTTTAAAGGATCTTTTTCATAATTTTCTTCATTAATAATTGAATTCTGTTGATATGTTCCAGACAGAACGATTAATCTAATTAGACTCTTTAAGCTCCAATTTTGTTTTCCAGTAAATTGAATAGACATCCAATCAAGTAAACCAGGATGGCTTGGAGGTTCCGATTGAGTTCCCATATCTTCAATAGTTGAAACAATTCCTCTTCCAAAAATTTGATTCCAAATTCGATTAACAATAGTTCTTGAAGTAAGGGAATTATCTTTATCTATTATCCACTGCGCAAATCCAAGTCTATTCATTCCCCATTCTTGCTTCCATCTATTAAGGATTTCCGGGACAGCTGGTTTAACTTTTTTTGTAGGTTGAAGCCAATTACCTCTATCGAAAACATATGTAGAACGTTTATAAGAATCCTCATTTTCTAACATAATTGGTGTTTTAACAATGTTATATGCGTTTAATATTTCATCAACATATTTATTGATTTTAAAGTATCCTTTTTTACCTTTTCCTGGAAGATCAGGTACAAAAGAAAACCAGTTTAAAAACACAAGAGGTTTTGCATTATTTAGTCCTATTACTCCTGATGAGACAGGTTTAGTTTCCCTAGTTTCTCTGTTTGGATCATATACCTCAATGTATAAATCTATTTTACTAGTTGTTTTTTTAAAGGGTAAATTAAGTAATTCAGGTCTCCATGATTTTCCATTTTTTTTCCAATTCATTTCAGGAATACTAAATTCAGTTAAAATCCTACCACTAGAAGAACCCTCCCTAATTTTAACTATTGTACCGGGGTTATCACTATGATAGTGTATTATGATTCTACTATTTTCTTTTGTGTCAACGTTTTTTAATATTGCAGAACCATTATTTCTAAGAAATAAAGAGTTATTTTTATTTATTAATGCTGCATTAGTAAAATCTACAGCCCAATTTGCTTGATATTGAGGCTGATATTTATAAAAAAGGTTCTTATATCTCTGATAAGTTTCAATATCAGCATATGCTTTAATCCAGTCGAAAACTTTTTGGATTTTTGATTCTTCCGTTTCATCATACGTCATAAAAACGGGACTTTCATCAACAGGTTGATCAGAATCTTGAGTATTATTAAAGAAAGCAAAAAGCTTGTAATAATCGTCGTGCTTTATAGGATCATACGGATGAGCATGACACTGAACACAGCTCATTGTTGTGCTTTGAAAAACATCAAAAGTGGTATTAACTCTATCAATAATTGCAGCTGTTCTAAACTCTTCATTATTGGTTCCACCTTCATCGTTATTCATTGAATTCCTGTTAAATGCAGTGGCTATGTAGTTATCTGGAGTCGGATTTTCAAGTAAATCTCCTGCTAATTGTTCAATTGTAAATCTATCAAAAGACATATCTTTGTTTAAGGCATTAATTACCCAATCGCGATATTTCCAAATAATTCTATCACCATCCCCTTCATATCCTCTAGAATCTGCATATCTAGCAAGATCTAACCACCAACTCGCCCATTTTTCCCCATAACTTTTTGAGTTTAAAAGAGAATCCACATAATTTTCATAGGTAATAATTCCATTAATAAAATTTTCAAAAAGATTAATCTTTGGGGGCAAGCCAGTTATATCAAATGCCACTCTTCTTGCTAATATATTTTTATCTGATTTCTCATTTGGGAATAATTTTTCATTTTGCATTTTGGCAGCAATGAAATTATCTATAGGATTTTTCAAAAAATCTTTTTTATCAAAAGACGACTCGTTAACTCTTGGGATTTCAGGTTTTTTTGGAGGTATATACGCCCAATGAGTTCCCCATTTTGCCCCCTGATCAATCCATTTTGTAAATAAATCAATTTCTTCTTTACTTAATGCAGGTTTTTCATACGGCATTCTTAATTCAGGATCTTTCTCAACAAGTCGTTTAATAAACCTGCTTTTCTTGGCATTTCCAGGAATAATAGCAGGAGATCCTTCATCAGTATTCCCAAGAGCTTGTTGTTCAAATAAAAAGCTTAAACCAGCATTTTGTTTCACACCTCCATGGCATGCTATACACTTATTATTTAAAATGGGTTTTATTTGAGTGCTAAAATCAATTTTATTGTTTTCTTGACAACTAATAAGTAAAAAACAAGCAAAGAATAGTGGTAATGACCGAGTTAAAAAAACCATGAAAAATTTATTGCGATACATTTTTTTACGACAAAACTTAAAGTAGTTTTAATGTAATTTATTTCAAATTCAACTAGTAGAAATTAAAACAACAATGTGATACAGATCTCTACTATTCTTATACAAACAAGAAATTAAGAACCCTTAATTATGTATATAAAATCAATTTACATTTACAGTTTTTTTATGGCTGAATCATCACAATCAATAAAACCTGAAGCGTAGAGAAGTCCTTTGTAAAGAAACTTTAGTAATTCAGGGCTTTCATAACTTTGAGCATTGTGAGAAGGAGAGGAATAAAAAACCCTACCTTTTCCGTGACGCTTAATCCATGAAATGTAATTGATTTTATCATTGGAGCGTGGACGCTTCATTTTGATTTTATCCATTTCGAGGTACAACAAGGGTCTAAAATTTAATTTACAATATGTGTTTTTAAAAAAATATGGTTCATCATAATGAATAAATCCCTCGGGATCAAAACTGTTTACTAAAGGATGATTGGGGTCAACCAGTTTTACATGAAGCTCTTGTTGGGGTGGATGATAATCAAAGCTCCCCCCGACCATTTCACTGAATTCCAGCGAATTATTTTGCATTACAATACCTCCGTGAAGCACCACCAATCCTTTTCCTTTTCTTACAAATCGAATCAGGTTTTTTTCCAACTTATTTGCTTTCTTAATCTTTTGCTGTTCATTTAAGGAATTATCTTTATTGAATACATCCCAAAACAAATCTCTCTGACTACCATCAGAGCAGTTATTGTTAAGTAAAACTACATCGAATTTTGAAAGTTGGTCTTTTTCGAAAACAGCAATATCCCTTGAAATGGTAATTTCAAAAGCATTGGAATTTAGAGCAATCATTTTCATCACGGCTTCTGTATGAGGAATGATCCAATGATTGAATCCTGTGTAAAGGGAAAAAATCAATAATTTTTTCTTGTCATTGGTTGATGTTTTCATTTGTTCTTTGACCATGGATTTAATTTTTTCCCTCCACTCTGAAGTCAATTCAAAGGAGGGTAGGCTTTGCCCTTGTGACCAACAAAAGGAAAGCAGTAAAAAAACAGTCAATAAAGGTTTGGAGTCAAATATCATTTAAAGTTGATTGATATTGTAACAAGATTACTAATTTTTAAGAAGAAATAATTATTGAATTCACTAAATTTACTATAAAAGTATGTGTGCGTACACGATGAACTGCCCAGAAAAATAATTTAGTGCAATTATCAACTATTAACATTGAAAATAAAAGCTTAGAGAATTTATGGATCACTTACTAGGTAATAAAAGGCTTTTTCAAAATCATGAATTTGGAGAGTGTTTGGCATGTTTTAATAGCATCAACAATTATCCAATTATCTAAGTTGTTAATTTACACCTCAACTATGAAAATTTTTCAACTTTTGTGCCTACTGATTTGGGGAGTTGCCCGTGGAAATGAATATCCCTGCTTGTGCATAACCGTTGAGGACAACAAAGCGATTGGTACCGAAAGGCTTATTTCTATTGTACTTGATGATGAAAAAAAGGACTGTTGGATTCAAAACAGGGAACTGATCAAAAAATCCAATTATAAAATGGAGACTATTTCATTTCAATTTGACGCAAATGAGGGTAACAAAATTTGGTTTAGGCACAATAGTAACTCAGAAATCAAAACCACTTATTGCTTTGAAAGTAAAATAAGACAAACCACGAGACCCCTGTTTGGATATCAAAAAGAGAACGGTGATCTAAAGTTAAGGTACGATGATCGTTCACTCATTCACTATCGATATGAAATGAAATTACCACCAGAGGGCGTCAACAAACTTTACCAAAAATCTGGATATATCCACCCCGTTATTTCTCCAAAAGGAGATACCCTAACCAGAATTCAACCCACCGATCATTATCATCATTTCGGTATTTGGGGACCTTGGACAAAAACAAAAATAGATACAGTGGAGGTGGACTTTTGGAATTTAAAATACGGCCAAGGCACTGTCTTGTTTAAATCTTTCAATAACATCAATAGTGGATCCGTATATGCAGGGTTTAGCGTAAATCAAGAACACATCAATCTGACGGAAAAAGATAATCCTCAATTGGCGCTCAACGAAACCCTAATAGTCAAAGTGTGGAAAAATAATAATCCCGATCAATACTTTATAGATTATACCAGTAACTTTAGTTCTCCATTGGAAAACGGCATCCTCTTTGAAGCCTATCGATATGGAGGGGGATTAGGATTCCGCTTTAAAGAACAATGGAGCAAAGACAACTGCGAGGTCATCACCTCCGACGGAAAAAATAGAGCAGCGGCAGACGGAACCTCAGCAAGATGGTGTATTGTATATGGCGATTCAAGTGATGGAGATAAAAGCACAGGGGTTCTTTTTATGAGCCACCCAAACAACCAATCACATCCTGAACCCATGAGGATCTGGCCACTGGATGCCAATAAGGGTAGAGGAGATATGTTTTTTGAGTTTTGTCCCATTCGTCATAAAGAATGGAAAATTAAACCTTATCAATTCTATGAACTGAATTACCGTATGCTGGTTTTCGATGGTAAAATCACTCCCGAGGAAGCTGAAAAACATTGGAATGCATTTGCTTTTCAACCCCAAATAAAATTTATCAAAAAATTAAACCCATGAAAAGAAGAAAATTCATAAGTAAAACCGGATTAGGGTCAGTGGCTATGGTTAGCTTTCCCTCTATAGTGCCCTCCACTGTGCTTGGGAAAAATGCACCCAGTAACAAGATTAATATCGGTCAGATCGGTTGTGGTCGTATAGCACGTTCACACGACCTTATTGACACAATTGCATTTGACGTTGCAAATGTTATAGCAGTTTGTGATTTAGATTCCAATAGGATGAAAGATGGGAAGCAATTTGTCGATCAATTTTATCAAGAAAAAAAAGGAAAAACCAACTACAAGGGGACCAAAATGTATGAGGATTATCGTGAAATGTTAATGGATAAAGACATCGATGCAGTCCTAATTTCAACGCCGGACCACTGGCATGCACAACCCGCAATAGAGGCAGCCATGGCAGGAAAAGACATTTACCTTCAAAAACCCACCTCTCTAACCATCGAAGAGGGAAGACAATTGGTCAATGCCGTTCAAAAAAATAAAGTCATCCTACAGTTAGGAACTCAACAAAGAGCCATGCCTCAATTTAGAATTGCTGCCGAATTGGTCAGAAACGGAAGGATAGGAAAATTACACACCGTAAAAATAGGACTTCCTGGCGACCCAGGAGGACCAGAAGCACCCCCTATGCCCATTCCCAAAAACTTGAAATTTAACATGTGGCTAGGCTCAACACCAGAGGTACCTTATACAGAAATTGGAGTGCACCCCCAAAATGGATATGGTAGACCTGGATGGCTAAGACATGAAAATTATGGTGCAGGGATGATTACTGGTTGGGGACAACATCACTATGATTCTGCTGCATGGGGAATGAATACTGAATTGGTTGGACCTTCATCGGTTCAAGCCATTGCCGATTTCCCGAAATCTGGGCTTTGGAATGTTCATGGTGATTTCATGGTAAAACACGAATACAACAATGGCATTACTGTCCTGACGAGTGGAGGATATCCCAATGGCATCAAATACGAGGGATCAGAAGGTTGGATTTTTGTATCCAGAGGAAATTATGTTGCCTCAAGTTCTGACCCTATAGCCCAAGAAAAAAGTAAAAAAGCGCTGGACGCTTCAGACCAAAAGATTTTATCCTCGAAAATTGGTTCAAATGAAACCCATCTGTACAAAATTGATGATCAACATGGAAACTGGCTCGATTGTATCCAATCCAGAAAAGCACCAATCTCCCCTGTAGATATTGGTCATAAGGCGTGTGTGGTCTGTTTGATCAGTCATATCGCAATGAAAATTCCACGGAAGCTTAAATGGGATTCAAAAAAGGAAAAATTCATCGATGACAATGAGGCCAACTCCCTATTGGACCGAAACCAAAGAAAACCTTATGGAACAAATAATTTAAAAGCTTAATTATAAAATGAATACCAAATATTTTTACTGGATTGCAATTGCCTCATTCATAATGGGTTGCGCCCCAAAACAAGAAAATTCAAAAGTAAAATTGATGACCCTCGATCCCGGTCATTTTCATGCGGCTTTGATTCAAAAAACCTCTTATGAAGACATCGTCACAACCATTGATGTCTATGCCCCTGAGGGGCCTGAGGTCAAAGATTTTTTAAATAAAATTGAAGCTTACAACAACAGAGCTGAAGAACCAACTAACTGGATAGTAAAGACTCATTTAAGTGAAGACTACCTCAAAAAAATGATTGCTGAAAAACCAGGAAATGTTATGGTGGTTTCGGGAAAAAATTCCAAAAAGATCGATTATATATTGGCGGCTGTTAATGCGGGGTTGAATGTATATGCCGACAAGCCTCTGGTTGTAAACCAAAAAGGTTTTGAAAAACTAAAAAAGGTATTTGAAATCGCCAAAGAAAAAAATCTTTTGGTTTATGACATCATGACCGAAAGGTTTGAGGTAACAACCGGCCTACAGAAAGCCCTCTCAATGCAACCCGAAGTTTTCGGAGTGCTACTAGATGGCTCTGTTTCAGAACCCTCTATCAGCAAAGAAAGTATTCACCATTTATCAAAAATTGTCTCTGGAAAACCATTGGTCAGACCGGCTTGGTTTCTGGATACCAATCAACAAGGTGAGGGTATCGTAGATGTTACTACTCATTTAGTAGATTTAATTCAATGGGAAGCATTTCCCGGGCAGATCATTGATTCATCGGAGATTGAGATCATTTCTTCCAAAAGATGGACCACTAACTTAGCTCCTGATCAGTTTAAAAACATTACTCATTTGGCCAACTACCCTAAGTACCTTCAAAAAGATGTGAAATCCGACACTCTCAGAATAAACTGTAATGGAGAAATCAACTACACCATCAAGGGCAAACACGCAAAGGTTTCTGTAATTTGGAATTATAAAGCCCCGGAAGGAACAGGAGACACCCACCAAAGCACTATGCGAGGATCAAAAGCCGATCTCATCATTAAACAAGGAGAAACTGAAAATTTCAAACCTACGCTTTATGTAAGGTCCAAAGAAGATGGAAACTTTGAGTCAACCCTAAAACAATCCCTCAAGTCACTTCAAGGAGATTATCCGGGAGTTTCAATAGACAAAATATCCGATTCTAAATGGAAAATTGTAATACCAGAAATACTTAAAATTGGGCATGAAGCTCATTTTGGTCAAGTTACGGGCAACTTTCTGAAATATTACAAAAAAGGTAAATTACCGGATTGGGAAATCCCCAATATGATTACAAAGTATTATACTACAACTCAAGCTTATAAAAAGGCGATTGAGAAATAATTTTTTTAATTTTATGTTTAGAAGATGAAAATAAAGTTTTTAGAATCATTAATGATCGTTGTATTCTGTTTAACCTCATGCATATCTCAAGAAAATCCGCCAGAGATCAAAACACCAGACCAAAGTAAGTTCAGTACCGAAACAGTAATTGATGGAATTGACATTCCCTGGGGGATGGATTTTATTAGTGAAAGTGAAATTTTAGTTACTGAAAAAAAAGGTACTCTTTACAGAGTATATAATGGAGAAAAAGTTGAAGTTAAAGGACTGCCAGAAATCTATAATAGAGGTCAAGGAGGCTTATTGGACGTTGCTTTACACCCCGATTATGAAAACAATAAAATCATTTATCTCACTGCTGGAGTTCACATAGAAGGAGATGCAGGTGGAAATACTGCCCTGTACTGCGGGGAATTGAACGGAAACAGGCTCTCCAATCTAAAGCTTCTTTACAAAGGCAAGTCGAATACAAAAAAGGGACAGCATTGGGGTTCGAGAATTGTTTTTGATTACAAAGGTCATATTTTCTTTGGCATCGGGGATCGAGGAAATCGCGATGTCAATCCCCAAGATCTCAATCGCGACGGTGGTAAAATCTACCGTTTGAATCTAGACGGAAGTATTCCTGTAGACAACCCTTTTGTCGACCAAGAAGGCGCACTAAAAGCAGTATATTCTTATGGTCACAGAAATCCACAGGGAATGACGATTAATCCAGAGACTGGAGAGATTTGGGAGAACGAACATGGCCCGAAGGGTGGTGACGAAATAAATATAATCCAAAAAGGGAAAAACTATGGTTGGCCAGTCATCACTTATGGTATCAACTACAGTGGCACCTCCATTACTGATAAAACATCCATGCCAGGAATGGAACAGCCTTTTTACTATTGGGTTCCCTCGATTGCTCCCAGTGGAATGGCTTTTTCAAGCTCTAATGTCTACAATCAGTGGAAAGGAGATCTTTTTGTAGGATCATTAAAGTTTAAATACTTAGAGCATTTGGTCATCAAAAAAGGAAAAGTAGTTAAACGCGAAAAAATTCTTAACGATATAGGACGAGTCAGAAATGTCAAAGAGGGCCCCGATGGTTATCTCTATTTAGGGGTAGAAGGGAAAGGAATTCTTAAACTAGTTATGAAATGATAAAATTTAAATAATCAACTATAATCCCAATAAAAATTAAAAATAATACGTGAAAACAATAATCGGTATTTTGGGTTTGTTCATTTTTTTTAAGGGAATATTACTCTATCAAAAAAAACCCCTGGAGCAAAGCATAACCGATGGTAAAGAAGTTTACCAAGACTTCTGCATTCAATGTCACCTAGACACCGGGATGGGAGTTTCGGGAGTCTTCCCTCCTTTGGCCAAGTCAGATTATTTAGCCAATAACGTTGACTTGAGTATAAGAGCACTTAAATACGGTATGAGTGGACCTATCATCGTAAATGGAGAGGAATACAACGGAGTCATGCAAGAACAAGGACTCGATGATGTTGAAATTGCTGATGTAATGAATTATATTCTCAACAATTGGGGGAATGAATTCAAAAAAATGATCACAGAGGAAAAAGTTGCTAGTATAAATAAATAGTCTATTAGATTTTGAATAAATTTTATCGCTATTTCTATATCGTTATTTTTTTGGTCTTCTTGGTTTGGATGTTATTCTTAGACACCCACTCATTGAAAATTCACCGTGAGTTAAACCAAGAAATTGAAAAGCTTGAAACTAAAAATAAAGAACTTAAGAATTTGATTGAAAAAGATCTAAGAAACATAGACCAATTAACCAGCAGTGATAGTTTGGAGCGATTTGCACGTGAAAATTACGGTCACAAAAAAGAAGATGAAACGATCTTTTTCGTTGAGATTGAAGATAGTTTAAAGCTCCAATAAATTAATTCCATTTTTCTCCAATCTAATTTGTTATAATTTTTTAAGCCATAATTTTAATTGTATTTTTATCAAAGTTTCAACAATAAAATGTCTAGAATTATAGCAATTGCAAACCAAAAAGGAGGCGTAGGTAAAACAACCACGGCTGTTAACTTGTCAGCAGCAATGGCGATCTTGGAAAAAAAGATTTTGTTGGTGGATGCAGATCCTCAAGCCAATGCAACCTCTGGACTTGGGATTGATGTTAAAAGTCAAAAACTAGGAACCTACCAATTGTTAGAGCATACTGCCAGGGCCGATCAAACAATCATTTCTACCAATACCTCAAATCTTGACTTAATTCCCTCTCACATTGACCTTGTAGCCACAGAGATCGAACTGGTCGATAAAAAAAAGAGGGAATATATGTTGAAAAATGCTCTTGATTCTATCAACGATCATTACGATTACATCATCATAGATTGTGCACCTTCTTTGGGACTGATTACCCTTAATGCCCTTGTTGCAGCAGACTCTTTGATCATACCTATACAATGTGAATATTTTGCTTTAGAAGGTTTGGGCAAGCTATTAAATACAATAAAAAGTGTACAAAAGATACACAACAATAATTTAGACATTGAGGGTTTATTATTGACCATGTTTGACTCTCGTTTGAGACTCTCCAATCAAGTGGTGGAAGAAGTCCAAAAGCACTTCGGTAAAATGGTTTTCAAAACCATTATACAGCGGAATATTCGTTTGAGTGAGGCTCCAAGTTTTGGTGAAAGTATTATCGATTATGATGCAACCTGTAAAGGGGCCAAGAACTACCTTTCCCTTGCCAATGAAATTATAAAAAAAAAGAAAAAAAAAATTAATGGCTAAGAAAAACAAAAAACAGGCTTTGGGAAGAGGTCTTTCAGCACTCCTAGACGATCCTGAAAGAGAGATAAGCTCAGCCAGTGACGTCAATGCAAACAAAGTAGTTGGTAACGTCATCGATTTAGAAATCGAAAAAATTGAGGTTAATCCGTATCAACCCAGAACACACTTTAATGAAGAAGCTATCGTAGAGCTGGCCGAATCTATCAAAGCTCTTGGGATAATACAACCAGTAACTGTCCGAAAACTAGGTAGAAATCAATATCAATTGGTATCGGGTGAGCGGCGTTATCGGGCCGCAAAATCTTTATCTTTTAATACAATTCCTGCCTTTGTGAGAATTGCCAATGACCAAGAAACTCTTGAAATGGCTTTGGTCGAAAACATTCAAAGAAGAGACCTTGACCCCATAGAAATTGCTTTATCCTACCAAAGATTGATTGATGAAATCAAACTCACTCAAAACCAATTGAGTGAAAGGGTTGGGAAGAAAAGATCAACCGTAGCGAACTACATGCGCTTACTTAAGTTGGACCCCATCGTTCAAACAGGAATGAGAGATGGATTTCTTTCCATGGGTCATGGTAGAGCATTGGTCAATTTGGAAGAAAATGAAAAGCAACTGGAAATTTATGAAAAGATCATTGCCAAAACTCTCTCTGTAAGAGAAACTGAGTCACTTGTTCAGAAAGCCAAAAAAGTTAAATCCTCCATCCCATCAAAAACCTCTAAACCGACATTATTCTATAATGCTGCAGAGGAGCTAAGAAATTATTTCAATTTTACAGTCACAGTGAAAGGAAACGAAAATGGAAAGGGGCACATTCAAATCCCTTTTAACTCTCAAAAAGACCTCAACGAGATCATCAAAAAAATAAAAAGTGACGACTAAAGTCTTTATCCCAGTTCTCTTTATGCTTAATCTCCACGTTTTTGCACAGCAACTCCCAAAAGAAGAGCAAAAAAACCGAAAACAAAGACTGATCGAAAGCCCTTTGACTCCCTCTAGAGCAGCGTTTTACTCCGCAATACTTCCGGGATTGGGACAGGTCTATATTGGTAAAGCTTGGAAAGTTCCATTTGTTTACGGAGCTATTGGCGCATCGGTCTACGGGTACATGTACAACCAAAAAGAATTAGATCGATACAGGACAGCCTACAAAAGAAGAAATAGTGGTTATAGAGATGATGAGTTTATCGAATTAATTCCAAACAAAACCAAATTACTTGAGGGTATGAAATTTCACAAAAACTACAGAGATATGTCATTTCTATTTATATTAGGAACTTATATGTTAAACATTTTGGATGCCAATGTAAGTGCTCATCTAATGCAATTTAACATTAAAGACAACTTAAGTATCAAGCCCAAATTTGAACCTGACGTATTTGGTACAGATGCCAATGTAGGTTTACAGGTATTGGTAAAACTATAAAAAAAGATATGAAGTTTGCATTGTTAGGATATGGAAGAATGGGCAAAGCGATAGAAGAGATCGCTTTGGAAAGAGGCCATGAAATTATTTGTAAAATAGACAAGAATCTAAATGAAGGGAATCTGTATCAAGCCGATGTAGCAATTAACTTTAGTATTCCAGATGCTGCAGTAGATAATATCTCAAGGGCATTGAATAAATCAGTTCCAGTGATTTGTGGAACGACTGGCTGGTTGGATGCCTATCAACAAGTCACCCAAATTGCAATAAAAAAAAACACAGCTTTTCTCTATGCATCTAATTTTAGTGTGGGAGTCAATTTATTTTTTAAATTGAACAAGGTCTTGGCCCAAATAATGGAGTCGCATAAAGAATATAGTGCTTCAATGGAGGAAACCCACCACATTCATAAACTTGATGCACCAAGCGGTACTGCAATAACATTAGCAGAGGGTATCATCGAAAACAGTAATCTCATCGACTGGAAGTTGGGTGAGGACGGAAAAGACAGTCTGAGAATTCAATCGTATAGGGAGGGTGAAATACCTGGTACCCACAGCGTCAAATATAAATCCCCCATAGACAATATCACCATCGAACACAAGGCCCATAACAGAAAAGGGTTTGCCTTTGGTTCAGTGATTGCTGCAGAGTGGATCGTGGGTAAAAAAGGAATTTTTAAAATGGATGACGTCCTAAATCTATAAACAAATGAATGGAATTCAATGGATCATTTTCGGGTTAGTAATTCAAGTCGTTCACTTTTTAGGAACTTGGAAATTATATAAGGTAGCCGGAGAGGCTCCTTGGAAGGCTATGGTACCGATTTACAATGCTATTGTTTTTTTCAAAATCATTAAACGCCCCAAATGGTGGATATTTTTATTATTTCTTCCAGTAATCAACATAATGATGTTTATGGTCTTGTGGATTGATACCGTGAAACATTTTGGAAAAAGCAAAACCATAGACAGTATATTGGCTGTTGTAACTCTAGGGTTTTATATCTATACCATCAATTATCAATCTGATCCAAAATACATCTCTGATAAAAATGACATTCATAGGTCTGCTTTAAGTGAGTGGATTGGTTCTATTGTTTTTGCTGTAGTGGCCGCTACTTTTGTCCACAATTACTTTTTTCAACCCTACATTATTCCAACAGGGTCTCTAGAAAAATCATTACTCATTGGTGACTTCTTATTTGTAAGCAAATTCCATTACGGTGCGAGAATTCCTTCAACCACCTTAGCATTTCCAATGGTTCACGACACCCTCCCAATAATAAAGACCCGGTCATACTCTAATAAGCCTCAATTGCCCTATCTGAGACTACCTAGAATTCAAAAGATCAGAAGAAATGATATAGTTGTATTCAATTGGCCTGCCGACACCGTTAGAAAGTTTTTCGTTAAGGAAGCCGGTGTAAAAAAACCTTTGGATAAAAAATCAAACTACGTCAAAAGATGTTTGGGGATAGCTGGAGATACACTCGAAATTATCGATGGTTTTGTCCACGTCAATAGAAAGAAAAATGTATTGCCAGACAGAGCAAAAGTACTCTATAATTTTAAAGCATACAACAGTAATGGTATATCGTCAAGAAGATTATTAGAAATTGGTATAAAAGATTTCTATAGAAGGTTCAAAATTGAAAACATAACTCAAAACAGCTATGACCAATTGGCTCCATATTTGGTGGGTACCCAGGCACGAGACAAAGAAAATTTTATTGTGATCACAAGCCATAGGGGGTTGCCAATCCAATTGATCAGGTCTCTTAGGTTAAAGGTCATCGAAATACTCGAAAAAACAAAAGATTTAAATCTGACTGTCAAGGAGGCTGAAGTAATTGAAAAACAGAACTTGGTAGACAGTGTTGTTAAGAGAAATCAAAAAAAGAAAACACCCAATTCATCTTTTTTTCCCAATAAAATTCCATTTGATTGGAACCAAGACAATTTTGGACCAATTGTTATTCCAAAAGCAGGAGTTACTGTTGATTTAAATCTAAATAATTTACCTCTTTACAAAAAAATCATCGTTGATTATGAAAAAAACAAGCTTGAAGCAAATGGCAGCACCCTGCTAATTAATGGAAAAAAAAGTACTCAATATACCTTTAAAATGGATTACTATTGGATGATGGGAGATAACCGTCATCGATCGGAAGACAGTCGTTTTTGGGGATTTGTTCCGGAAGATCATATCGTTGGAAAACCTGTATTCATTTGGTTCAGCATTGACGGAATCAATGATGGAATTCAAAACTGGAAAATTAGATGGGACAGGGTCTTTTCCACCATCGGTGGTTCTGGAGAACGGGTAACATATTTTCCCCATTTCATAATTCTTATTGTGATTTGGCAAGGCTATGGTTATTACCGCAAGCGAAAAAGCAAAAGACAAGGTTAATGGTGACTGGAATTTGTCCTGCATATCTACCCAATATCAACTATATGGCTTGGGTGGTAACCCAAGGACAAGTTACATTAGTTACCCATAATCTCTATCAAAAACAAACCTTTAGGAATCGTACTGAAATATATGGTGCCAATGGAAAACTGAAATTAACAATCCCTATTGCTCACACCAAAAATCAAGGCCGTCAAATCGACGATACTGTGGCCATTCACTATGAAAGTAATTGGCAAAAAGACCATTGGAAATCACTTCAATCCAGCTACCGCTCCTCCCCTTTCTTCGAATTTTATGAAGATGATTTCTATCCCTATTATCATCAAAAAATTGAAAAATTAATGGATTTTAACATTGCCTTAATCAAAAAGATTCTCTCACTTTTGGATGCTGAGGTGAATCTGGTTATAAAGGGAAAGGTCGGCGAAGAATTTTCTGATTTGATAATCGCTAAGAAAAAAATCGAAAAAATCAACCCGCACTATCATCAAGTTTTTCAATCAAAATATGGATTTATAAATAACTTGAGCATCCTAGATTTATTGTTCAATTTAGGCCCGCAAAGTCTGAAATATCTTATTCAGATCAAAAATTGAATTTACTTCCATTCCAACAATGCTGAAATGGGTTTATGATCTG
>CAJVZM010000017.1 GCA_913020475.1 uncultured Flavobacteriaceae bacterium | reverse complement strand
GAATCGGACTTAGTAAATGAAATGTCCCAGATGGCTTTCTAACATTAATATTACCAATATTCCTTGCTGAATTGGTATTTACTTCTGCGGTATAAATTGAAGTTGTATCTGTTGATAAAAAGGTTAATGTTCCTACGCTTTGGAATGTCATATCAGCAGTATAAGTTACTGACCCAGTTATTTCCATGGTCTTACCTCCCATATTGAACTTTGGATTATTGGTAACACCTGTCCAATCCATATTTACAATCCCAATGTTGTCTACATTTAAAGTAATTACTTGATTTGCCGCTGAAAATGAATTCGAAGTGAAAAATATATTATCATTAGGTGTGGGAGCACATACATTCCCCGAACCGCCATCCGAAGTTGACCAGTGAGCAGGGTCACTCCAATTACCAGTCCCTCCAATCCAATACATGTTCCTTGGAGCTTGCTGTGAAATAGTTATGCCTGAGTTGTTACCCCCATCTACAGAATTTAGTGCTGTAATTGTACCACTTCCTGTAAAGGAAATATCCCTAATACTTAGATTGGTAGCAGTAGTCACACCGCTTACATAATTAATTGTTGCTTGATTTCCAGCACTATTTGACTTAATATTTACAACAGAGCAGGAGGAAGATTGAAATGATAAACTACTAGAAACCGTAATAGTTGAGCCATGACTTATCTCAAGAGTAACTCCATCTCCTTTTACATTAAAAACTCCAATTTTTGGATTACGATTAGATGATGTATTGAATTTTACTTTCTTACTCTCTATATCCAGTGTGTCAATGATACCCTCAAAATAATTATGAATGTATTGCCAATTGTTTTCATAATTAGTCCCTTTCTGAATTTCAAACTTCCTAACTCTATCAATTCCCTCTCCAAACTGTCTGTTACTACTTCTTCTAGAAATAACATGTCCAAAATTGATGTCATTTAATTTAGGATGATGAATGTATCTTCCTACTAACTCAGCATTATCTAAAATGATTGTACTACTAACAATATTCGCCTCAAGATATTTAAGACTTGGAGAATTACTCTGATAATAAACTCGCAATGATCCTCCCTCGATAAGAAGTTCGGAAGTCCCTGTGTAAACGGTTGTCGTTGTTGTTCCTCCATAGAAATATATATAATTCGAACGCATGTTATAATCATTGGTATGAAAAGTAGAACCATTTTCTACATAAAAACTAGAAGTTCGAATCGGACTTAGTAAATGAAATGTCCCAGATGGCTTTCTAACATTAATATTACCCAAATTGTGTCCTCCTGAGATAATAGAACCAGTTGAGCTGGAGACAAATGATAAAGTTCCTACACTTTGAAATTGCATGTTAGGATCATATTCAACTTTACCATGAACTTCTAAAGTTTTACCGGACATATTAAACTTAGGGTTATCAGTCACCCCAAGCCAAGACATATCTTTGAAGCTATTATTATCAGAGTCTAGTGTCACAGTTTGATTAGCCTGAGAGAATGAATTGCTGTCAAAAATCACTTTATCATTCGATCCTGGAGATGTAGTATGGAAAATATTTCCCCCTGAAGATGTCGCCCAGTGTGAAGAGTAATTGGACCAATTACCGCTTCCTCCTACCCAATAAAAATCTGATTGTCCAAAAAGTTGAAGTGAAAAAAATAGTATGATTAATTGAAAAAATGTCTGTTTTGAATTTTTCGTTTTACAGAATTTTGGACTTTCATTCGATTGATTCAAACTCGCTTGATTTTGATTAACAAGTATAATCTAGTTATTAATTAAGTAAATAAATAGTAGCGTTCAGTATTGAGTACTGAATTTGTCAAAATCGATACAAATATTCTATTTTTGAAACATGATTCTGGATTTAATCTCTCTTTTCGTTTCCTTTTTGTGCCTAATTGTGGTTTTGATGATCTTACAATCAGTTCGATTCAACAAGAAGATTAACATTCCCTTTTTTATCATTATCCTATTTGTAGGCATGCAGCGATTTCAAAGCTCATTAACCAACCTTAATTTGCTTGATTTAAAATCTCCTTTTGAATCATTCCCTTTTTATTCCCTATTTTTTATTCCTCTTTTTCTCTTTTTTTTTAAAGAGTCGATCGGTAATAAATCGACTTCTTTCAAAGACCTCATTCATTTAGTCTTACCCATAATTCTAATAATTTTTAGAAAACTTGGATTTCTCTCAGAACAAATTAGCAGGTTGGTTTTCTTCATATTTACCCTGTTCTACTGGATTCTGATTCTTTCAATTATTATTAAGTATTACAAAAGAACACTCTCGAAATACTCCTTTAGTAAGATCAATTTCAAATGGCTAATTTTAGTATTTTCAAACGTCTCCTTAATTATGTTTTTTTTAAACTACACGGTTATTTATTGGAAGCTTAACCAGATTGACATGTCCCTTGACAAGTTTTACAGGGGAAGTTCAATTCTATGGGCAATTGCCTTATTGTACTTGATTTTGAATCCAGTTATCGTATTTGGTAAAGATTACCTTCACAATCAATTGATCCTCAAATCCAAACTATTTAGTCCTTGGAGTTACAAAACCATCAAAAAAACAGAGACTAAAGACCTAATTCTCCTTAAAAAAGTCAATAAATCAATTCCTGAGCTTATATATAAACTAAAACTTTTGGAACAAGATTTTAATTTTTTAATGCAAAAAAAAAATAATGCAAAAAGCTTGTCAAAAAAATTGAAAATCCCCAACACACATCTAAAATTCGTTTTTAAATACCACTGTAAATTATCCTTTCACGAATACTTTAATCTACTCAAAGTTGCACTTGCAATAGAACTAATCGGTCAAGGCTTTTTAAATGACAGAACTGTAGATTCTCTATCCAACACCTGCCATTTTGAATCAAGAAATACATTTTACAAAAACTTCAAAAAGTTTACAGGCTCAAGCCCCTCTAAGTTCTCCTAGAAGATGGAGATATTCCCTAAAAACAATACTCATCTCCGACCGCATACTGATCATATATTTCTTGAGAAACTTTTCCAGAGACATAATCCCTATTTAGGCCGGTGCCTCCTATATTATTCGACTGTGAATTGGGTAAATAATTCGGGCGAAAATAAAAGTAGTTATCACCCTTTATTGTTTCTTTATTTAAAATGATCACACACTCCTCGTCATTACTACAAGAAAAGGAGATTAAAAACCCCAAAAAGAGAAAAACTCTTAACATGAACCTAAAATTATAAAAAATATAAATTCTTTATTTTTACAAAGTTAGTAAATTCACATTCTTTGGAAATAACCCAATTAAAGCCCTTCAATAAAAAAAATGGGAAGTATTAGAACAGATAGCATTCAATTTGGTGAAGGGAATTTCCTTAGAGCATTTGTGGATTATTGCATACAACTCCTAAACAAAAAAACCAGCTTTTCAGGTTCAGTGGATATCATTCAACCACTCCCAAACGGGATTATAGAACAACTGAAAAAACAAAATGGAAAATACCACCTGTATCACGAAGGTATACTCCAGGGAAACAATATCAGGAAGGGACAGCTAATCGACTGTATCGATAAAATGATCAACCCCTATCAAGAGTTTGATAATTTCTTGAAACTCGCTGAGAATGAAAATTTGACCTTTATTTTTTCCAACACCACCGAGGCAGGTATTAGCCTAGACGAAGAAGATCAATTTACAGCAACCCCAGCCAAATCTTTCCCTGGCAAACTCACGCAATTGCTCCATCATCGATACCAAAAATTTAATGGAGATTTAACTATGGTACTTCACATTATTCCCTGTGAACTGATCGACAAAAATGGAAGTAAGCTCAAAGAAATCATTTTAGAGCTTTGTAAAATTTGGAAATTGGATGATGCCTTTATGTCATGGATTCACCAAAACCATTTTTACAATACTCTAGTCGACAGAATTGTTCCTGGTTTTCCCAAAAAAGATCTGGAATTTTACAAAAAAGGACTTTCCCATGACGACCAATTAATTGTAACATGCGAACCTTTTTTTCTTTGGGTCATTGAAGGAAATTCCAAACTACTCGAAATTTTTCCTGCAAATCAATTGAAAAATATAGATGTCAAAGTCGTCCCCGACTTGGGCATCTACAGAACTCGAAAAGTCAGAATCCTTAACGGAAGTCATACCACACTGGTGCCAGTAGGACTACTCCATGGAACCACTACCGTTTCAGAAACCCTGCAAGACGATTTCTTAAAACATTTTCTTTCCCAAACTCTATTTGAGGAAATCATCCCCAGTATAGATTTTGATCGGCAGCCATTAGAAGACTATGCTCGATCTATTTTGGAGCGTTTTTCTAATCCCTTCATCATTCACCAATTGGAATCTATTTCCTTAAATTCCATCTCGAAATTCAAAGTTAGAGTATTGCCCAGCATACTATCTTTTTATAAAAAAAAGGGGAGGGTTCCCGAAAATTTGACTTTTGCCATGGCCGCCCTTTTTTACTTTTATGGCAATGAAATTTCAAAACATCCCCATCCTCTAAAAGATGATCCTCAAAATATTTTATTCTTCAAAAAAGTTTGGGAAAACAACGAAATTGAAAAAGTAGTAAGCGAAACCCTTTCCAACACTGCCCTTTGGGATCAGAACTTGGCTCGGATCGGCCCTCTTAAAGATCGTCTCACCAATGCACTAAATGCGATTGTCTCCCAGGATAAAATAAGTGAAGCCTATCATGTTTTTCAAAGCCTTAAGTCATGAATAAAGCCATTAAAATAAATCAACAAGACAATATTATTGTTGCACTTGAAAACCTAAAAAAAGGGGAAACCATCAAAGTTGAAGAACAGCATATCACCCTAGTTGAGGACATTCAACAAAAACACAAATTCACGCAGAAATCTGTAAAAAAGGATGATCCATTATTAATGTATGGAGTCAAAGTCGGCATTGCTAATCAAGAAATTCCTCAAGGAGCGGCATTGACCACACAAAATATGAACAATGCCTTTAATGATAAAATCAGTTTTGATAAGGCGGGGGAAAATCGGACCCAAAGCCCCTCCCTTGAAGAAAGATATTTTCTGGGTTATCCCCGCAAAGACGGATCTGCAGGCACCCAAAATGTCTGGCTTTTTTTCCCTTTGGTTTTTTGCGAAAACAGAAATATCGAACTGCTAAAGACAGTATTTGAAAGAGAATTCTATCCCGATAAATTATCCGAACATCAGCATTACCTGAGAACTTTAGTTCAAGGGAAAACAGCAACTATCCAAGACACCCCAGCGGTAAATCCCTTTCCCAACGTCGAAGTTCGCTTTATCACCCATCATTCAGGATGTGGTGGAACAAGAGCGGATTCGACCATGTTGGGAAAACTCCTGGCAGGATATGTCAACAACCCCAACGTGGCTGGAGCCTCGATATTGAGCTTAGGTTGTCAAAACTTACAAGTAGATCTTTTCCTCGACCAACTTAAAACAATCAATAAAAATTTTGACAAACCACTGCTTGTTTTCGACCAGCAAAAAATAGGAAACGGTGAAAACTTAATTCAAAAAATAATTAAAGACTCTCTAGTAGAAATAAAAAAAGTCAATCACATTCAAAGGGAAAAAATCCCTGTTTCCAAGCTTAGCATTGGTCTGGAATGTGGAGGCTCTGATGGCTTTTCAGGGATTTCTGCCAATCCAACTTTGGGGGGGGCTGTAGACAAACTAGTTGCTTTGGGAGGTAGTGCCCTCCTTTCAGAATTTCCTGAACTTAGGGGAGTAGAGCAAGAACTAGTTGACCGCTGTGTCGATCACCCCAAAGCGCAAAAATTCATCGAGCTCATGTCCTCCTATGAAAACAAAGTCATTGCTTCAGGAACTGATTTTAGCACCAACCCATCTCCTGGAAACATCAAAGACGGTCTCATCACAGATGCCATGAAATCTGCTGGAGCAGCAAAAAAAGGAGGCAGCTCCCCAATTGTCGACGTATTGGATTACGGAGAATTTTTTACTAATAGCGGCTTGAATTTGCTCTGCACTCCTGGAAACGATGTCGAAAGTACCACCGCAATGGCTGGATCAGGAGCCAACCTAATTGTTTTTACCACAGGCCTAGGAACCCCCACTGGCAACCCCGTTGCTCCCGTTATCAAAGTGTCCTCCAATTCAGCTATATACCATAAAATGAAAGACATAATCGATTTCGATACCGGTGGAATCATCCAGGGAACCAAAACTCTTGAAGAATTATCGGATGATTTATTGGATTTCATCATCAAAGTAGCCAGTGGAAAAAAAGTTACAAAAGCTTCCGTTAATAGACAATTTGACTTCCTGCCATGGAAGCGGGATATTTCTCTGTAAATTAAAAAAACACAAAGGTTTGAATAATCATAAAACTTAATTACTTTTAAAAAAATTAATAGCATGAGTGTAAAACAATCTAAATCGCGAAGAAATTTCATTAAGAAATCAGGAATAATAGGTTCGGGAGTCTTTATTGTTCCCCGACACGTATTGGGTGGAGAAGGCTTCACTGCTCCTAGTGATCAATTGGCACTTGCTGCTATAGGTTCTGGAGGAAAAGGAAATTCAGACATTAAAAATGCCTATCAAAATGGAAAAAACAGAGTCATTGCGCTTTGTGATGTTGATCCGGCCAATGCCAAAAGTGCTTACACTACCCATACTAATGCCAATAAGTATATAGACTATAGGGAAATGCTCGATAAGGAGAAAGACATCGATGCTCTTACTATTTCTACTCCTGACCACAATCATGCCAAAATTGCCTATGATTGTATGAACAGGGGCATACACCTGTATGTTCAAAAACCGCTAACACACACCATTGCAGAGGCAAGACTTCTGGCTCAAACCGCTGAAAAAAATAAAATTGTAACCCAAATGGGGAACCAAGGTGGATCCAGTATTGGAGTACCTAAAATTCAAGAGTGGATCGACCAAAATAAAGTTGGAAAGGTACACACCATATATGCCTGGACCAATAGACCCGTTTGGCCACAAGGCATCAATCATCCCAGTGCCAACATCGCCAAAAAACCCGATTCATTAAATTGGGATTTGTGGTTGGGAACCGCACAATCTAAACCCTACAGTCCAGGACTTCACCCATTCGATTGGAGAGGTTTCTGGGAATACGGAACAGGAGCACTAGGTGATATCGGCTGTCATACACTTGATGCTCCATACAAAACATTACAGTTGGGCTACCCCAGCAGTGTAGAGTGTACTGCAACAAACGTTTACAAAAAAATGTGGACCCCTGAGTACACACCAGAAGGATGTCCAATTTCCTCAATGGTAACACTGCAGTACGATAACTCCCCTCATAACAAAGATGGAATCAAACTCATTTGGATGGACGGAGGGCTTACTCCCACGATTCCCGAAGAAATTGAAGAAGAATTCATCATGGGCTATGATCTTGGTAACTCCAGTGGAATCATGATGTTGGGTGCTAAAGGATTAATTAGCGCAGAAATTTATGGAAATAATCCCACCTTATACATCAAAGGGGAGAAGCCTGTTGTCTTCGACACCACCAAACAACCAAATGTAAATGATGTTCATGCTGCCACTTGGACTGAAGCTTGTAAAGCTGGATTCAATAGTGTCGAACACAAAAATTTGACCTCTTCATTTGATTATTCAGGACCCTTTACCGAGTCCGTAATCATGGGGAACCTTGCACTTCGGAGCAGAGACCTAAGAGAGTTTGTTAAAACACGAAAAAATGGGAGTAAGATGATGAAATACTTCGGTAGGAAAAAGCTCCTCTGGGATGGTGAGAAAATGAAAATCAAAAACTTGGAGGAAGCCAATGCATTTGTAAGTAAAGAATATCGAAAAGGTTGGGAACTCCCCATTTAAAATTTTGATGATCTTTAAATAGGAATAGCTGTATATATTGCTATTCCTATTTCTTTTTTGTTTATGAAATGAATAAATACAAAAATTTCTCAGAGATAAAAAACCATATCGAGTCCATTGGTTATCAAATAATTGATTTCGATTTCGAACGACCATGGGGAGGATTCATGGTGATTGACGAAAATCAATCACAAAAATTTGCGGACGAATTTTTTGAGGGAATTTCTATTGAAAGCTTAAAAATCGGAGGAAAACTTAGTCCCAAAATCCTCATTGTTAGCCCACAAACTAGACTCTCTTGGCAATATCACCACCGCCGAGCCGAAATCTGGAGGGTTTTCCAGGGGACTGTTGGTATCATCCGTTCCGATGACGATGATCAAAAACCTCTTATACAACTTAAAGAAGGAGATCAAGTAAGACTCCAACAGGGAGAACGCCATCGATTGATTGGCCTTGATCAACAAGCTTTGGTTGCCGAAATTTGGCAACACACCGATCCCAAAAATCCATCTAATGAGGAAGATATCGTGAGACTTCAAGATGATTTTGGCCGATAAAACAATATTTTCTTAATAGTTGTTTAAGAGTATTATAAAAATTTTAAGAAAAGATTGAGTATCTTTTTAAGTGGAAAATTTTTGGTTTAGTAACAATGGTTTTTATTTAATAAATCCAATCACTGATAAAACAATTATTATGAAAAAACAAACTCGAAAATTTATTTTTCTATTACTAGCCGCACTCCCCACTTGGATTTCTGCTCAGGAAAAACCCTTTTTCAGATCGCCTGACGGACTTTCACTTATCAGCACAGATCTTCACATTCATACTACATTTTCAGATGGTTCTGTATGGCCCAATATCAGGGTAGAGGAGGCACTGAAGGAGGGATTGGACCTAATCTCCATTACAGATCATCTGGAATACCAACCCCACCTAAAAGACCTACCCAACCCTGATAGAAATCGATCCTTCCAGATTGCAGAAGACACAGCCAAAAAATCTAAGCTTACTGTAATCAGAGGGGCAGAAATCACCCGCTCCATGCCTCCAGGGCATTTAAATGCAGTGTTTATCCAAGATGCTAATAAACTTTTGTTTCCCGATGACCCTGTGGCCGGAATTGAAGAAGCCAATCTTCAAAAGGGGTTTGTTTTTTGGAATCACCCCAATTGGGATGCACATCGAAAAGATGGAATTGCCAAACTAGATCCTTTACATGTAGAACTAATTGAAAGAAAACTTCTTCACGGAATTGAAGTCGTTAACTTCGACACCATATCAGAGGAAGCCATAGAAATTGCCCTAGAAAATGGACTAACTATGCTAGGAACTTCTGATATCCATAAATTGACTACATGGGATTTCGATATTCCTCAGGGTGGACATAGACCCATGACATTTGTTTTGTCCCAAAACAACAGTCCCCAAGAAATCAAAAAAGCCCTTTTTGCAGGCAAAACTGTGGTTTGGTTTAAGGAACTTATTATCGCCAAGGAAAAACACTTACTCCAACTGGTAAAAGACAATCTATCGTTATCCTCCCCCAGCTACGATGGAGATAAATTAATCGCCAAAGTCACTCTTCGAAATCATTCAGCCAATCCCCTTCACCTAAAATACACTGGACCCTTCACGTTTCATCAAAATTCAACCATTTTCAAAATTGAACCTTATGGTGAAAAAGATATCAATATCAAAACCCATAGACTAATGTCAGTTATTGATCTGCAATTCGAGCTGCTTAATGGAATAATTGGATATAAAAAAAATCTTAACTTCAGTGTAAAAACAATGTAATCTGGATCCTTTTCTTGCCTCCTCCCCTTTTCTTCAATCAATACAATAACAGAAATAATATTTTTATGGATTAATCCAGAGACACTTTAATTAACTAAGTCATAAACGGCTAAAATTTCTTGAAAAGTCCATTTAAATCGAAAGGTGAAACCTTTTAAAGTATTACTAAAATTCAATCTTATAGAATCTTGGAAATTTTTTAGTAGTTAAGAATTGAAAAAAATCACATAAGTCAATTCTTTTAGGGCAGATATAGGGTTAGAAATTAGTATTGATGAAATATTACCTTTAAATAAATTTTCAGATTATAAAAAATAATTCCATGAGTAACATTGAGTTATAATTAATTAAAAAAATGGTATTAAACTTTATAAAATAATAAATCAGACGAAATGCGAATATTAGTCATTCAACAAAAAATGATTGGAGATGTACTTATTAGTAGTTTGTTGTGTAAAAATCTCAAGCTGTGGAATCCCAATATACATGTTGATTATGTGGCCAACCGACACACATTAGACGTTATTCGGCATAACCCATTCATAGATGGAGTCATCATTTTTGAGGACCATTTCAAAAAAAATAAATTTGGACTTTTTCAATTCTTACTCTATCGCCGTAAGCAAAAGTATGATTACATCATTGATGCTTACGGAAAACTAGAGAGCTTTTTAATATGCCTATTCACTCCAGCTGTTCAAAAAATTGGTTACAGGAAAGTCCTCTCCCCCTTTATATATGACAAAGAGATAAAGGTTTTAAAAGTTCAGGATGATACTCTTCAATTGTCTATCAAAAATAGGTTTCGATTGTTAGATCCCATCATGGGTGACTTTCCCAAAAACAGTGAAACGGAAATTCATCTGACACCCGAGGAAATTAGAATTAGTAGGGAACGATTGGATGCTGTTCTGGGAAAAGGGAAAAAGGCCATTATGGTTTCAGCCTTGGGAAGCAGTAAAAATAAAACCTATCCTTTTAAATACATGGCGCAATTAATGGATACTGCCTTTCGAACCACAAATTACCCGTTCATTCTGAATTATCGACCAGATCAGGAGGGACTAATTAACATATTGATCAATCAATTAAAACCCAATACACAAAAAGCAGTAATGAAATCTTTGACTCCAAATTCGTTAAGGGATTATATGGCTACTACCTATCACTGTATTGCTGCAGTTGGCAATGAGGGAGGAGCCATCAACATTGCTAAAGCGCTGAACAAGCCAACATTTGCTATTTTTTCTCCCTTGATTGATCCTTCAGGTTGGCACACAGAAATTCCAAATAAGTGTATGGCAGTCAGTCTGAATACATTTTTCGACAATGCTATTGATTATACCAAACGCCAAAAACTAGCAAAGGATACAGCAAGATTAGAAGAACTATACAAAATGCTAAAACCTGAACTTTTTGAAAAAAAATGGATTGGTTTCTTAGAAAAAACTATTTCCTAGGCGGATTTTAAACTAAATAATTTTTCTCTTTTTAGAGGTATTTTTATTTAAACAACTTTTTAAACTTAATTTTAAAATCCTTGATTAATTCATTGAATTTATTTGTAGTTAATATTTAAGTATCTAGGGATTTGCCCCTTTTTTAATATCATTTTTAATCTCCATTTACCAATTCTATAACATCTCATGCACGAACTTTAATGTGAAACTTTAATAAGTCTCATTTTTTGGTAGTTTAATTGGTTTACCAGCTGAAGTTAACGCCTAGAGGTTTTTTTTGGAAAGAAATAAAAAGTTTACTGAGAAATTTCATATTCAAACTCCCAATCGGGGTTGTCCAGTTTATTGATAATGTATTTTATGGTAATTTCTTGACCTTCGATAATAGACTCAAGAGCCTCAATCCGGATGTGTCTTAATTTCCCCATTTCCTTATCCGCTTTAGCGACAATAGCTTTACAATTAGGGATTTCGTGATGATTTATAAACCCCCCCAATGGCAGTCGGATATAACCATCTGGAAAACGCTCATCAAAAATATGAGAGATGCCCATGTCAAAACCTTTGGGTAAGTCACGAGTAGCAAAAACCCCCAAGCCTTCAATCTTGCTATCCTTTATAGTCAAAAAATCTGGTAAAGGGCGCCAAGTTGTTTTTTTTATCATATCACTATTCTTTTAAGTATTCCAAGATCTTACTACTCTTTTATGACTTTAATGAGGTCAACTAAATTTAGAAGTTATATATAAAAAATAAGCATTAGTATATTAAAATTAATAATTTATTTTAAACTGCATGAGTGTTGCTCTAAAAACAGGTTTATAGGCATCGGTTAAGGGGAAATACCCACATCAATTGCCCCTCCAATTAAGTGAGTGGTAAATTGATGTCGGCTGTAATGCTTTGTTTTCTTATGATCTCTTTTTACTTTAATTAATAAAATTGTATTCAATTTGGAGTCATTTTTTATTTCGGATTTCAGATTTCCTTTCCAAAGATGGTTGAGCAGCGCTGGAGCTGAATAAGACAACGAAAATGCTCCCGTAAAGGGAATGAACCAAGCTGGAAATAGCCGAAGGAATTGCCACTGCAGGGTTGACAAAATTCTCCTTTGCCAAAACCACGCCCAAGCCAGAGTTTTGCATCCCCACTTCCACCGAAATGGTTCTGCTGACTGCTTCGTCTTTCAAGAAGAATTTACTTAAAAAATATCCCAAGATAAATCCTGCCAAATGAAGAGTCAAAATAGATAAAATTAGTGAAAGCCCGGAGCCGAGGATGATATCTTTTCCTTGTCCAATGATACTGGCCACGATCAGTGTAATCAGCAGAACGGCCAAAGACGGAGAATACAATTTCATCTTATAAGCATAATGGGGCAATCGAGCGTTTAGAACTACCCCTAGGACAAGGGGTACCAAGACCACCTTGAGGGTGCTGTAAAATAATCCCAAAGCATCCACATCAATTTCATTTCCCGAAAGACTGCTTGTCAGGACTGGGGTCATCACAATGGCAGCCATGGTCGAAAGAGCTGTCATGCTAACCGATAATGCCAAATTGGATCGAGACAAAAATACGATCACATTAGAAGCTGTTCCCCCAGGACAACTTGAAACCAAAATCAATCCTACCGCAAAAAACGGAGGCAATTCAAACGCTTTTCCTAAAAACCATCCCAAAAATGGCATGACTGAAAACTGCAATAGTAAACCAGTGATCACCCATCTTGGGGTTTGTGTTACCCTTTGAAAATCAGCCAATCGCAAGGTCAAACCCATTCCCAACATAATACCCCCTAATCCAAGAGTAATCCAATTTCCAGAAAACCAAGTGAAAAGTGGAGGATAGTAAAGAGCTAAAGAAGAAGCCGACAAAACAATCCAGGGAAAAGCAGCAGGGATGTAGTTAAATATCTGCAAAGACTATGGTGTTCTGTAAGTCCATATTTCGTGCAATGGGTCTCCTTTACTACTGAACCCCTTGTGATGCCAATCCATTCCTTTTTTGGCATATTCAAATCCTAACGAAATTCCAACTTTGCTGTTATCCCTTGAAAAATAATCTATTGTTTCGGTGTAAGTCCCGTCTACTGCAGTATAACCTCCACCCCCTGTTCCTTGAAAAGAAAAGCTCTTAGTATTAAAGGCAATCCACTGGAAATATCCATCTACTAATATTTTCATGGTCTTTCTGGGTCGGTTTGTATCTCTTCGTTGTTCTTGCTCACCTTTGACTCTTCCAGCCATCAGCCACTTCCCTTGTAGCGGTAGCGTAATTTTAGAAATTTTTTGCCATTTATCTTGATTGTTGATCACAATATTTTTTAAACTGTCTTTGAAAAAATTAGAGTTAAACTCCAAGGCCACCTTAAGCTCATTACCCTTTTTTTGATAAAAACCCCCAAGGGTTTTGATGAACTGAGTAGGATTCGAAGTGAATTGAGTTTCCACAAAATACTCCTTATCCATCAAAACTCGATGCTCAATCTGCTGACCATTTTCTTGACTTGTAAAACTATATACCTGCCCTGACAAGAGGTAGTGAGAAAATAAGATTGAGATAAAAAAAATAAGTTTCATTTAAATAATTTTTTAGCACTTGGATTTGAGGTTTAAAATATGATTTATAGAATCTAGTCAGGTAAGTTTTTATGGAATAAAATTTTTTATGCGCCGCTATAAGCGAGCTTCCTTAGAATTACCTTTTAAATAATTTTTTATTTTTTCAAATCTAATAGATCCTAATTTACTAAATTGGAGTTAATTAAACCTCACCTGTATTATGAAAAAACTTAACCTCAGGATTTTAGCCATCTTCTTGATCGGTTTTCAGTTTATTTATTCTCAAAAAGTAGCCTTTGAAGAATACGATCTCGACAACGGTCTTCATGTAATATTACATCAAGACAATTCAGTACCCATTGTCACGACTGCCGTTTTGTACCATGTGGGTTCAAAAGATGAAAATCCTGAAAGAACGGGTTTTGCTCATTTTTTTGAGCACCTTTTGTTTGAGGGTACCCAAAACATCCCTAAAGGAAAATGGTTCAGTATTGTCACTGGAAACGGGGGGTCCAATAACGCTTATACCACAGATGACTTTACATATTATTATGAAAATTTTCCCTCCAATAATCTAAAGCTAGGTCTTTGGATGGAGTCCGAACGTATGCTCCACCCCATTATCGATCAAACAGGTGTCGACACACAAAACGAGGTAGTCAAAGAGGAAAAACGCATGGGCTATGACAACAGCCCTTACGGAAAATGGAATGAAGAGGTCAAGTCCTATTTGTATAAATTACATCCCTACAGTCAAACTACTATTGGTAAAATGGAGCACCTAGATGCTGCCACCCTTGATGAGTTTATGGCCTTCAATAAAAAATATTACATCCCCAATAATGCTGTATTGACTGTGGCAGGTGACATTGACATTCCACAAACCAAAAAATGGATCGATGATTATTTTGGTTCTATTCCCAAAGGGACGTCCATTATTAGAAAATTTCCGCAAGAAAATCCCATCACCCAAACCATCAAGGAAGAAGCATTTGATCCCAACATTCAAATCCCCGCTGTCTTTTTGGCCTATAGGACTCCAGGGCGAAATACCAGAGACGCTAGAGTACTGGATATTATTTCAACATACCTCTCTCAAGGGAAAAGTTCTAAACTCTACAAAAAACTAGTAGATGATAAGAAAATGTCTCTACAGGTCGCTGCTTTTAATATGAACAACGAGGACTACAGCACCTATGTTATTTTAAGTTTGCCACTTGGAGAAACACAATTGGAAACTTTGATAACTGAAATTGACGAGGAAGTTGCAGAAATCCAAAAGGAGCTGATCTCTGAAAAAGACTATCAAAAACTGCAGAACCAGTTTGAATCTAACTTTGTCAACTCTAATTCAACAATTGAAGGGATTGCCAATTCTTTGGCAGAATATTACACCTTTTACAATGGAGACACCAATCTGATCAATAATGAGTTGGATATATACAAATCCATAAGTAGAAAAGAGATTCGTAAGGTTGCGCAAAAATATCTCAACCCCAACCAAAGACTGGAATTGCACTATTTGCCTGAACTCCAAAAAGAAGAAAAATGATGAAAGCTCTGACATTATTAGTTTGCATTGGACTTTTGAGCAATGTACAAGCACAAGTTGATCGATCCCTACAACCCCAACCAGGACCTGCTCCAGAAATTAACTTTGGGAAACCCCAGGAATACCAATTCAAAAATGGGATGACCCTTATGGTGGTAGAAAATCACAAATTGCCTCAAGTTTCTGTTTCCCTCAGTATCGACAACCCCCTTTATGTGGAGGGCAAAAAAAAAGGCATTTCAGGGCTTCTGACCAGTATGATGGGAAAAGGGTCAAAAAACATCCCGAAAGACGAGTTTGAAGAGGAGGTAGATTTTATGGGGGCGAGTTTGAGCATAAGTTCCGAAGGAGCCTATGGGAACGCTCTAAAACGCTATTTTCCCAGATTATATGAAATTATGGCCGATGCGGTCTTAAATCCTAATTTTCTGGAAGAAGAATTCAAAAAAGAAGTGGACAAAACCTTGGAGGGTTTAAAAGCCTCTGAAAAAGATGTCAAAACAGTCGCAAGAAGGGTAGAAAGTCTTCTATGCTACGGCAAAGATCATCCCTACGGTGAATACGTTTCGGAAGAGAGCGTCAATAGGGTTTCAATAACTGACATAGAAAAATTATATCAAGAGAACTTTCACGCTCAGAATGCATACATCACAATCGTAGGAGATATTGAATTTAAAACAGCAAAAAACCTTACCCAAAAGTATTTTGGCAAATGGGATAAAGGACAAGTCACTCCTTCATCTTTTCCTAAACCAAAAAACGTTTCTCAAACCCAAATTGCATTTGTAGAAATGCCCAATGCTGTTCAATCTGAAGTTTCGGTAATCAGTACTGCAAATGTGGACAGGAATAATTCCGATTACTATGCACTGACGATTGCCAATCAAATTTTGGGTGGCGGGGGAGAGGCTCGTCTTTTTCTCAATTTGAGAGAAGATAAGGGCTACACCTATGGCTCTTATTCTCGATTTAATATCGAACACAAAACCAAATCCCAACTAAGAGCTTTTGCCGCGGTACGAAATGCAGTAACCGATAGTGCTGTGGTACAATTACTCTATGAAATTAATCGTATGAGTAAAGAATTAGTAACCGAAGAAGAACTGAAGCTCGTCAAAGAAAAATATGCAGGTTCATTGATCCGATCCATGGAGGATCCCGAAAATATTGCCAATTTCGCATATAATACCAAAACACAAAAATTGCCCCTAAATTTCTACAACAACCTTTTAAAAAATATGCAGAAGGTAACAATAGAAGATATTTCAAGAGTTTCCAAAAAATACTTTGATCCAAGCTTAATGAGGGTGGTCGTTACTGGAAAAGGGAGTGATATTTTGACCCCGTTGGAAAACATTGATTTCAATGGGCAAAAACTTAAAGTGCTTTATTTTGACAAATACGGTAACCCTGCAGAGCGTCCCGAGTTTAACAAACCCCTGCCGGATGGTTTGACCGCAAAGGGTGTTATGGATGCTTACATCGAAGCTATTGGTGGGAGTGAAAAATTGAAAGGAATAAAAACCAAGACCACAATTTCCGAGGCAAGTATACAGGGCATGACTATAAGGGTTTACAAACAGCAAACTGCTAAAAAGCAAATGCGCGTAGAAGTCAGTATGATGGGCAACGTCATGCAGAAAATGGTCATTAATCCTTCCGGTGGCTATAACGAAATGCAGGGTCAAAAGATGGATCTAAAAGGTAAAGAGTTTGAAATTGCACTGAAAGACGCGGACTTATTCCCTGAAATGAATATTGATCCCAATAAAATCTTATTGGAGGGAATAGTTATCGTTAACGGTAAAGATGCCTATAAAATTAAATGGTCTGACAACAAGTCGCATTTCTATGCCGTAGATGATTTTCTAAAAATCCAAACAATGGAAACCTTGAAAGTGCAAGGGCAAGTCCAATCCTCTACAACCACCTTTAGTAATTACAAGGCGGTTGAGGGCATACGCTTCCCGCATACAGTTCAACAGGATCTGGGCCCTCAAAAGGTAGATTTTCAGGTTAAATCCATTACCCTTAATGAGCCCATGGAAGACAATTTATTTGAATAAAATTTGCTGGACTAACAGTGGTTCAGCACTAATTTTCTGGAACGTATTATAACACTCCAAAGATGGTAAGTATAAACATATACCATAAAATGAATTTACATTACAAATATAAATTCCAAGGAAAGACAAGGGAATTGGAAAATTGGCCCCATCCTCTTAATTAATACTATCTTTACACTATGAAAATAATACAACTTATTTCCCTATTGATCGGGCTTTTAATTTTTACTGACTGTAAGAACAATTCTACTCTAAAAACGACTAAGATAGATACAAATGCTTTGGGGGCTATTGAAGTACCCTTCCAACAAGCTCAGTCCATGGCCATGAGTATAGAGGGAATGGTGTGTGCTATTGGTTGTGCGGCAGTGATTGAAAAAAATCTCAACAAAACCGCAGGAATCAAAGATGCCAAAGTAAATTTTAAAACCAAAAAAGCCACTTTGACTTTTGATGCCAAAGTTTTCAGCCCAAATGAAGTGACTCAAGTAGTTCGTAATATAGGCGAAGCCTATACAGTTTCAGATTTCAAAGTATTGAATTAGTTCTTCCAACTAAGGGTCTCCATAAGGTGCATTACGTCTCGCTCGACGTATTTAGCCGCAGGCATAATTGAATCATAATTGGGTCGTGAGTAAAAATAAAGAGCTCCTATCAAAAAATGGTCCGTAGAGTCTGTAAGAAAAAACTGTAGTTGTGAAGCCGTATTTCCTACCAAAGTAAAAAGCGTCCCATAGACTCTTTTCTGCGGAGCCATAATCACCCTCTCAGGAATTTCTTCTGCCTTAATCATGTGTTTAGCAGGAAGCTGATAGGCGTCGTTTAATAGAGAATCTATATTATTTTTTACCCCCACATAAGACAAATATAGGCTGGCTTTCATTTTGGGATAATACAACTCTGGAGCCGTTTTGGTTACCCCTTTCAGCTCTGCCCATTCATTGTATTCAAAATCAAAAGGAAAAGAATATTGAGCCTTCTTGTATTGAGGTTCTGGGTATTGGAGGCGCAATTGTGCTTTGGGTTTGGGTTGTTGGACATTTTCGCAGCCCATCACAAGGACTGTGACGCTCCAAAAAAACTTTGCCCATTTTGCTATTCTCATGGCGAACCGGGTAAAATAACCTTGATTCTTTTGATCCGCTTTCGATCTACAGATTCTATGACAAATTGGTATCCTTCGAATTGTATGACTTGACCCCCTTTGGGAAAAGCTTGAGCGATCTCAAGTAAAAAGCCTGCTAATGATTCCGACTCTCCCTTCGCTTTTTCAAAAATTTCTTCTTCATCTAAATCTATAACTTTGTAAAAATCTTTAAGATTGATTTTGGCGTCAAAAACAAAGGTTAAATCGTCCAGTTTGGAATAAATTAATTCATCATCGTCAAACTCATCGCTTATATCCCCTACAATTTCCTCAATCACATCCTCCAAAGTGATCACTCCCGAAGTGCCTCCATACTCATCGACCACAACTGCAAAGTGAATTTTTTTCTGTTGAAATTCTTTCAAAAGATCATCCAGTTTTTTGTTTTCAGGGACGTAAAATACAGGTTTTAAAATCTTTTTCCATATAAAATTTGACTCTTCAAAATGGGGTAGTAAATCTTTAGTATAGAGGATTCCTATTACGCTATCCATATTTTCCCGATAAACCGGAACTCTAGAAAAGCCTTTTTCCAAAATAAGCGATAAGATGGTTTCCATATCCATATCCTCCGATAAGGCAAAAACATCAATACGGGGACACATGACTTGTTTGGTATCCGTATTCCCAAAGTTTACGATTCCCTGTAGAATTTTATGCTCCTCCTTAGTGGTTTCCTCCTCACCAGTCAATTCCAAGGCTTGAGACAATTTATCAATAGAAAATTCACTGTTATTCTGTCCCAAACGCGACTCCATAAAGCGAGTAATTTTACTCATGGGGATGGTGAGAAAAAATAAAAAATATCGATCGATAGAATAAATGGGAAAGGCCACTGCCTTGGAGAAAGTCATGGCGTTCCTATTAGCGTAAACCTTGGGTAGAATCTCTCCAAAAAAGAGAATTAAAAAAGTAATCACCCCTATTTCAATTAAAAGAACTACCAATGGATTTTCAATCTGACTAAAAAAACTCTCCCCTAGAGAGGCGAATAGTAATACAATAGCAATATTGATAAAGTTATTGGTAATCAGTATTGTAGCCAAAAGTCGTTTGGGTTTATGGAGCATCTTTTGAATGATATTCATTTGCCGGGACTTTTTATCCTCTTCTGAATCCAGTTGTTCTTTGGTCAAAGAGAAGAAAGCCACCTCAGCACCAGATACCAGTCCTGAAGTGATCAGAAGTAATATGAGTAAAATTAACTGGATTAACATCGAACCCTGAACATTTAGAAAAATGATTAATAAACTTAAAGGCTCAGGATCCAATTAACTTTTACTTTGATTAAAATGGAAGGTCACTTTCCGGGGGATTATCCTCTACGACTGGTGGTTCGGCTGAGTCAGTATTTACACTGGCTGCTTCATTCTTTTTGGTGGTCAAAAAGGTAAATTCATCCACATTGACTTCTGTGGTATAGCGGTCTTTTTGATCCTGATCTTGCCACTTTCTGGTTTTAATTCTACCTTCTATGTAGATTTTGTCTCCTTTGCTAAGATATTTCTCACAAATCTCCGCAGCCTTATTTCTAACGACCAAATTGTGCCAGTCGGTATTAGTTACTTTTTCTCCAGTGGTTTTATTGGTGAAGACTTCGTTGGTTGCAAGTGGAAATCTACCGATGCAGCCTCCACCATCGAAATAATGCATTTTTACATCATCACCTAGGTGGCCAATTAACATAACTTTGTTTAATGTACCGTTCATGACATAAGATTTAATGGATTTTACACTCAAATGTAATCAATCACAATCAGTTGATAAAAAATTTATCTCTAAAATTTTGGAGTACCTTAGGCATAGGATAATCCTGAATCTGACTCATTGAGATATCTAAATTAGTCCCTACTCTGAGATTGAGAATCCAAAAATTAATTTCCAAATGTTGATGAGTAAGCTTGTGAAAAATCGGTTGATCATTCCATTTATAAATTTCAAAATCGGAGGTTATCTGGTGTTTTACCAAAAGTGATTCAAGCCGATCATCTTGATAATGCTTTTGATTAGCGAATGTTTCAATAAGGGGGAACTGATAAAGATTTTGCCAAATTCCCTTTCCCACTCTTTTTTCCAATAGGGTATTTTTGGATTCATCAATCAACACAAAATATTGGAGATACCGGTTTTTTACTTTTACTCTTTTGACTTTGATAGGAAATAAATTCACCTTTTCTTCTCGTAAAGCCACACATTCTTTTTTAAAAATACAATCTTGGCAATTGGGGTTTTTTGGGATACACTGAAGTGCCCCAAATTCCATCATGGCTTGGTTAAAATCACCCGGAGGAGCCCCTTTCATCAAATTTTGTGCTTTTTTTTTGAAAACCTTATATGCAATAGAGGCATCAATGGGTTGATCTATACCAAAAATTCTAGACAATACCCGGTACACATTTCCATCTACAACTGCTTGTTCTTTATTAAAACAAATAGAGGCTATGGCGCTGGCGGTGTAATCTCCGACCCCTTTCAAGGCTTTTATTTCTTGGAAATCAGTGGGAAAACGACCCTTGTATTGATTTTTGATGATTTTGGCAGTTGCATGCAGATTTCGAGCCCTAGAGTAGTAGCCCAGTCCCTGCCAAAGCTTCAAAATATGATTTTCTTTTGCTGCAGCCAGTTGTTCAACCTTAGGGAAGTTGGATATAAAAGACTCATAATAGGGCAGACCCTGGGCAGCTCTTGTCTGCTGTAGAATGATCTCTGAAAGCCAAACATTGTATGGCTCAGCGTTTTCACGCCAAGGAAAAGATCTTCGGTTTTCCTTAAACCAACCTAACAATTTTTTTTGGAAGTTCATTCTTGTCTTAAATGATTAATGTCAAAAAAGGAACAACAAAGATAAAAAGGTATGACTGAACGAATTATCATTTTAATTTTTATATTTGCAAGCCTTTAAATAACTAAAACTAATACCGTTAAAATATGACAAAAGCTGACATTGTCAACAAGATATCCGATCAGCTAGGGATTGACAAATCTGACGTTCAAGCCACTGTTGAAAGCTTAATGAAAGAAATAAAGAATTCATTAGAAAGTGGAGAAAACGTTTATTTGCGTGGATTCGGAAGTTTCATAATCAAAACTCGAGCTGAAAAAACAGGTAGAAATATTTCCAAGAACGTCGCCGTAAATATTCCAG